>JAJQHT010000015.1:3813-9875 GCA_021199595.1 Oscillospiraceae bacterium | reverse complement strand
CTGCTGGACGGCACCATCCCCCAGTCGGAGGAGAAAAAATACCTCCAAACCCTCTCCTCGGAAACCAAGCGGCTCAGCCGCCTGGTACGCAGTATGCTGGATATGTCCCGGCTCCAGGACGGAAGCCAGGTGCATATGCAGAAATTTGACCTTTCGGAAATGGTGGTTCAGACCATCCTGAATTTCGAGGAACGGGTAGACCGCAAGGGCATGAACGTGGAAATGAACGTGCCGGAGGGCGTGCTGCCGGTGACGGGAGATCTGGACGCGCTGACCCGCGTGGTGTATAATCTTATCGACAACGCCATAAAATTCGCCGGGGAGGGCACTGACCTTGTCATCAGCATCTGGAAAGAGGAGGGCAAGGCGTATACCCGGGTGCAGGACACCGGGGCCACCATCCCGCCGGAGGAGCTGCCCCTGATTTTTGACCGTTTCCACAAGGCCGATCACTCCCGTAGCATGGATAAGGACGGAGTAGGCCTGGGCCTTTATATGGTGCGGCAAATATTGGCCGCCCACGACCAGGACATTTTCGTCACCAGCGAAAACGGCGTCACCGCCTTTACTTTCACGCTGGCTCTGGCGGAATAAATCCAGAATATTCTAACATTTTATTTATATAAATCCCCTATATTTTACACTTTGTTAATATACAATTCATATTTTTTCGGCCGGTGTGTAGTATACTGAATCCGGCCCTAAGGAGGACTCTCAATGCCTGAGCACAGTACACGCCGTCCGGCGGATTGGTACAACACATCCCCGGAGCAGGCAAACTGGTATAAAGATCCGTCCCATGTGGTCATACCCCAGCCGGCGGAAGCGGGTTGTTCCACACACCAACCTCCCCCCCGCTCCGCCGGTTTTGAGGGGCATACAGCCAAAAGACGCCGGAGAACGAAAATTATTTCGCTCTCCGTTTGTGCGTTGCTGCTGTGCGCGGCTCTGGCCGTAGCCCTGTGGCAGATTACCGTCCAGCTGAACAGCCTTTCGAGCCAGACGACAGAAAGCGCCGCGTCGAACCCGGTCATCGTCATTCCCAATGGAGACGACAGCACCGATGATTCCGGCTCCAGCTCGGACAGCGGCAGCCCGTACGACAGCTATCAGGAATATTTCGAGGCCTATTACTCCACCTCCAGCGAAATCACCATCCCGGCGGCGGAGACGGGCAGCGGCGTCACCCTGACCCTGGCCGAAGCCGAGGGAAACGAGCTGTCTCTGCAGGATATTTACGACAAGGTCAGCCCCGCGGTGGTGGGCATCACCGCCTATATCGAGGGGTATGAATACAGCTATGGCACCGGGGTGGTGTTCGCCTCCGACGGATATATCATCACCAACACGCACGTCCTGGAGGGCTGCGACGCGGCAGTGGTGAAATTCTCTGACGGAACGGAATATGACGCCTATCTTGTCGGCTCAGACGACGCAAGCGACATCGCCGTTTTGTATATCGAGGGAGAAAATTTCCCCTATGCCGAGTTCGGCGATTCCGACGACCTCCGGGTGGGAGATCAGGCCATCGCCATCGGGAACCCCCTGGGGGAGACCTATTCCGGCACCATGACGAACGGCATCATCTCCGCCATCAACCGCAACATCACCTATAACGGCCATACCATGACCCTTCTGCAAACGAACGCCGCCCTGAACGAAGGAAACTCCGGCGGCCCGCTTATCAACGCCTATGGCCAGGTCATCGGCATCACCAACATGAAAATCATGTCCACCTATTACGCCACGGTGGAGGGCATCGGCTTTGCCATCCCGTCCTCGGTCGTGAAGGAGGTGGCCGACCAGCTGCTTGAATACGGCACGGTTCTGGGCGAGCCGACCATCGGCATCGTGGCCGGTTCCGTCAGCGCGGAAGCCATGGCGCTGTACGGTCTGCCGGAGGGAATATACGTCTCCGAGGTCAACGAAGGCTCCGACGCGCTGGAAAAGGGTCTCCAGGTGGGGGATGTTATCACCGCTGTAAACGGTGAAGCCGTCACCTCCGTTGCCGACGTGAACCTCATAAAGGAGGGCTACGAGGTGGGCGACACCATCACCCTGACCGTCTATCGCGACGGGGAGACCTTCGAGCTGGAAATCGAGCTGGTGGATAAAAGTCAGATAGAATAATATATTATGTTGAAAGCAGAAAGCTGGACTCCACGGAAAGGTGGCGTCCAGCTTTTTTCTATGCGCAATATAATCAAGTCTTAAAAACAAGAACGGACGTCCGAAGACGCCCGTCCTTGCAAACAAAGAAGAGAGGAGTGAAAAAATGAAAAGTAGCAAACTCTGTGACATTGGCATTGTCACAAACCCGTTTCGCGTGTCCTGCCGGTGCTTTTCAGCACCTTTCGTCCCTCGCGAGTATATAATACAACACCTCTGCCCTGATTTCATGAATAAACCCGTAATAATTTGTAAACAAATTGTAACCACTAACAAAAGAAAACATTACGCCCCAGACCAGAAGATATAATAACAGAGCGGGAGAGGCCAAAGCCTTTTCCGCTCTAATAATAATGCCCGCCCTGCCGTGGAGACCCGATATACAACCTGCACAGCTTGCAGGTGGGTCGCCTCATGGATGTTTCTGTGCTTCCAACGTCCGGCCAAAGCCAGGAGGCCTGCGCTCCGCATCCGTATATGGCATCCCGTTTGATAATTGTGGGTCCAACCGAGCCTTTGAAACCTCGAACAGGGCAGGTTTTTTTCTTAATCCGCCGGTGTCTCCTCTTCCTCATCGGAAAACACCGTCTCCATATAATATTCATATATCCGCTGAAGCTTTTCCTCATCGTCCACGGAGGCAAACTGCTCCTCGCCGTCCTCCTCCACTACCTGAAGGATGATGAAGCCGAAATCCGGGTCGTCCTCGTCCATATCGGCAGGCAGGAACACCATGTATTCCTCCCCCTCGAATTCCAGAGTACCCAGATGCTCCAGCTCAAACTCGTTGCCCTCATCGTCCTCGATGGTGATATAGCTGGCGCCGAACTCGTCGTCCATATGCCACCTCCTGTGCCGCGCACTGTTTGATTGCCTATATTGTAACGCCTGCGGCGAAATATTGCAAGAGGCAAGATACAGAATCTTTCACCAATTTTTTCACGATCCAAAATCCTCCAGCAGGCGGATGACGCCGCCGTAGTCCTCCGCGGCGATACCGCTGGCCAGGGAGATCCTGTCACTGATGGGCAGCCCCCGCACCTGGATGTCCGTGATCATGACGGGCGATTGCGCGTCCGGCGGGCAGAACACACCCACACAGCCGTCCCATTCCCGCAGCAGATAGCCCTGCTCCGCTGAAGCGGACACATCCTCCTCCGGTAGCAGCCCCAGTCCCGCCAATACCGCTCCCAGACTTGCAATGGCAAACAGCGCCAGTAGCACACATAATATAATCTTTATCCGCACTCTCATATCCTTCCTCCCTGGAGGCAGTATGTCCCTCCGCCGGGGAAATCATGCGCCGGCGGAAAATGTTAATTTTGGAAAAGAGCTATATGCAACCCGGCGGAAATGTGCTATAATATGTAATCCGGCCGGCATTCTGCGCCAGGCAGCGCCGTGCTATGACAGGAAAAAGCTGGTTATCATAACCATGGACGCCAAACCGTTCCGCTTTTTCAGAAAGTCCAGGAGCATCCGCATCTATGCGCCATACCCGGAGGAATGAGCCTTTGAATAAATTACAGGAAAAACTAAAAGACTGGCAGGCCAGAAGGAACACCCGCAAGGCCCGAAAGCGCCGCCGCGCCGTGGAGACAGTAACAGACACCGCCGCCGCAGGCGTGGGGCTGGTGTTGCATCTGAGCCTGCGCGTAATACTGACAGTACTGCTGGTGGTGATAACCACGGCGGTGCTGCTGATATGCATCTTCGCCTTTTATGTGAAGACCTGCCTGTCAGGAGACGTTGTGAGCGTAACGCTGGAGGAGGTCTCCATGGCCCAGTCCAGCATCATCTGGTATACGGACAGCGACGGCGAATTGAAGGAGCTGACCACCCTCTACGCCAGCGAAAACCGCGTCTGGGTAGATTATGAGGACATCCCCATCTATCTGGAATATGCCGCGGTAGCTATCGAGGACTCCCGGTTCTATACCCACAAGGGCGTGGACTGGTACCGAACCGTGGGCGCGTTCGTCAATATGTTCGTGGGAATGAAAAACAACTTTGGCGGCTCCACCATCACCCAGCAGCTCATCAAAAACCTGACGGAATATGACGATGTCACCGTTCAGCGAAAGCTGCTGGAAATATTCAGCGCCCTGGAATTTGAAAAGAACTACACCAAGGAAGAAATCATGACCTGGTACCTCAACGAGATATACCTGGGCGAAGGCTGCTACGGCGTAGGCACGGCGGCCCAGATGTATTTCGGCAAGGACGTGTCCGAGCTGTCCCTGGCGGAGTGCGCAAGCCTTATCGGCATCACCAACAACCCCTCCATGTATGACCCCTATATCAGCGATAACACGAGAGAGGCAAACAAGACCCGTCAGGAGACAATCCTGTGGGAGATGTATGATCAGGGCTATATCACTTATGAGGAATACATTGAAGCCATGAACCAGGAGCTGGTATTCCAGCAGGGCGAGAGCTACACCCGCACCTCGGAGGTCACATCCTACTATGAGGACACGGTCATCCGGGAGGTCATCGCGGATTTGATGGAGGAAAAGGGCGTCTCTGAGGACGTAGCCACCCGTCTACTGTATAACGGCGGCTACAACATCTACGCCTGCATTGACACCCGCATCCAGGACATCGTGGATAATATGTACGAAAACCTCTCCAACCTGCCCTCCAGCTACCGCAGCTCGAGCCAGCAGCTCCAGTCCGCCATCGTCATCATTGACCCCTCCAACGGGGACATCGTGGCCATATCCGGCGGCACGGGCGAGAAGCAATACACCCTCTCCCTGAACAGAGCTACGCAGTCCACGCGGCCGCCCGGCTCCTCCATCAAGCCTCTGAGCGTCTATTCCCCGGCCATCGACCTGGGCCTTGTCACGCCGGACGACTATATAAACGACTCCCCCAACATCACCCTCAGCGGCACGACCTGGTATCCCTCCAACTCCGGCAACTCCTACAGCGGCCTTATCACCATCCGCCAGGCGCTGATACTTTCCAGGAACACTGTGGCCGCGCAGCTGTTGGATAAGCTGGGGCTGGACGCCTCGTGGAGCTATCTGACAGAGCACTTCGGCTTTACAAGCCTCGTCCGGGACTACTACGACGAGGCCACCGGCCAGACCGTCACGGACTACGCCTACGCGCCCCTGGCCCTGGGCCAGTTCTCCTATGGCGTCACCGTGCTGGAAATGGCCCAGGCGTACACCGCCTTCGTGAACGACGGCGTCATGGTCTATGGCCGCAGCTATTATATGGTAACCGACCCTGACGGTGAAATCGTCCTGCAAAACGACACGGAGACCATCAACTCCCTGAAGGTGGACACTGCCCGGAACATGGCCCTGATGCTTCAGGACGCCGTTTCCGAAGGCACAGGCACGGACGCCTATTTCAGCACCACCGCCGTGGGCGGCAAGACCGGCACCACCTCCGACGACTACGACCGCTATTTCGTGGGCATCACCTCCTACTATGTGGCCGCCGTCTGGACCGGCTACGACACCCCGTCGCAGATGTACTTCACCGGCAACCCCGCCGCGCAGATATTCAAGAGCGTCATGAGTCAGGTGCTCCAAGGCTACGAATATAAGAGCTTCCCGGAGCCGAGCAACTCCACCAGCACCACGAATCTGTTCGCCGCCACTGCCACGGAAACCCCGGAGCCTTCGGAGACCCCGGAGGTGACGGAGACGCCCGAAGCCAGCCCGCCGTCCGCCATCGCCACCGACGACGCTTCCGGCACTGACACAGCCACCGCCACCCCGGTGGAACCCACAGCCGTCGTCGCGACCGAGACCCCGGTAGAGCCAACAGCTGTCGTGGCAACAGAAGCGCCGGCAGAACCCACAGCCGCTACCGCAACGGATACCCCGACGGACACCGGCGGCACAGACACCCCGCCCGAGGCGGTGGGATAG
>JAJQHT010000015.1:0-3803 GCA_021199595.1 Oscillospiraceae bacterium | reverse complement strand
GCCCCGCGCCTAAAGGTTACAATCAGTAACAATTCAGAATCAACGCCTCAGCGCCCGCGTTTTTTCTCCTTTTTGCTGAAAAATGGGAGAAATGCGCGGGCGCTTTCCTTTTATTTCCCGCTTCCAGCTATTGACATACTGGATACAATATGTTACAATCCAGTTACAAAAGATTCAGGAGGTAACACATCATGCCAGAACTAAAAACGGCTGCGCTGCAATATAAGGGCCATCCCCTTCGCAGGAAGGACAACCTTATTTATTTCGGCAGCATGGCTGACAAGTATATCATTATGCTCCAGATACTTGACACCAAGAAAATCAAGGATATGGACGTAGCCACCAAGGTCTCCGTGCAGCTTCAGCTGACAGACCCCGACCTGAAAAGCCGCGACCGGGTCGTCAAAAAAAGTGAGAAGGATAGCCTGTATGCCGCCATGGACGTAGCGTCCGTTTGGCTGGATCGGGCCTTGTCCACCAGGTAATCATGAAGCATCTGAACAGAGATACCCTGCAAAAGCTGTTCGTCACCCTGGCGGTCTTTATCTGCCTGGCCCTCTCCGTGGGCATAACAGCCCGTGCGGACAGCGAGGGCGCGGCTACGGTGACAGCCTCCGCGCTGAATATGCGCAGCGAGGCGTCCACCTCCAGCTCCATTGTGACCTGCGTTTCCAAAGGCACGGTGGTGCTGGTAACAGGCTCCTCCGACGGCTGGTATCAGGTCTGGTACCAGGGCAAGTCGGGATATATGAGCGCTGATTATCTTACCTTCTCCACCAGCGCGGAATCCGCCTTCGGCACCGGCACCATCAGCGGCAGCGCCGTGCGCGTGCGCTCCGGCCCCTCCACCTCGGACAGCATTCTGGCCACGGTGTATTCGGGCGAGACCATGACCGTCACCGGCGTCTCCGGCGAATGGTACCAGGTCAGCTATAACGGCTCAACGGGCTATGTCCACAGCGCCTACATGACCATTTCCTATGGCAGCAGCTCCACGACCACGTCCACCTCGACCACGGAGGCGGCCCCCCTTGCGGTGGCCACCACGGGCACCGGCACCATCAACGCCAGCTACGTGCGGATGCGCTCCGGCCCCTCCACCTCCTATTCCATCCTGGGGACGTACAGCAGCGGCACCACCATGACCGTCACCGGCACCTCCGGCGACTGGTACGAGGTCAGCTATAACGGCGTTACCGGCTATGTATACAGCCGGTACCTGACCCTGGACAGCGGCAGCACAAGCACAAGCTCCAGCTCGTCCAGCACGAGCACAAGCAGCTTCACCGTCACGGAGATGGACGACACCGCCGCCGCGGTGACGACCGCCGTGCATATGCGCACCGGCCCCTCCACCTCCTACGCAAGCCTGCAGGTGCTCTCCGCCGGGACAAGCGTCACCATCACCGGCTATTCCGGCAGCTGGTATCGCGTCAGCTATAACGGCTCCACCGGCTATATATACAGCAGCTATGTCACCACTGACACCAGCAGCACGACCTCCAGCTCGTCCAGCAGCTCCAGCTCCACCAGCGCGGGAGAGGCCATTGTCGCCGAGGCCAAGAAATACCTGGGCGTCAGCTATGTATACGGCGGCACCTCCCCCTCCGGCTTCGACTGCTCCGGGCTTGTATATTACGTCTATAAGCAGTGCGGCTATTCCATCACCCGCACCGCCAGCTCTCAAAATTCCGACGGCACATACGTCTCCCGGGACAACCTGCAGCCCGGCGACATCATCGTGTTCTATAACAGCGCCATGACCGGCATCGGCCACGTGGGCATCTACATCGGGGACGGCCAGTTCATCCATGCCTCCTCCGGCTCCGGCAAGGTAATCATTTCCAGCCTTTCCGCGACCTACTACAACTCCCACTACTACAGCGCCCGCCGGATAGTGAGCTGAATCATCTGCGATTGCCATCGCAGATGAGGGGGCTGCGGCCTGACCCGCGCACTGCACGCGCTAAGAGCCGTGCTTCGCACGGTTGCGCGTTTGCACACCGCCTGCGGGCGGTAGTCAGCGCCCGCCTACGGCGGCCACTTCGCACACTCCCAGGCCGAGAAGAATTTTTTGCCACGTACACGCCGCGGCAAAAAATGATTTAACTTTATTCGCGCCTGCGGGCGCGAACTCTGCGAGGCTTCCGCCTTTTTAAGACGTCATTATAAATAAATCAAGCTCCCAATGTGATTGCTTGGTCACATTGGGAGCTTTGCTGTCTGCCTATATCCTGTTACTTTACTTTCTTTTGTCGGCTCACCAGCAGAACCAGTCCTGCGCCGCAGAGGGTCAGGAGGGCCAGCCACAGGAGCGGGGTGCCCGCGTCGCCGGTGCTGGGGACGGTGGTCGTGGCCGCAGGTGTGACTGTGACTGTGGCGGTGCTGTCCGCCTCCTTCCAGGCGACAGCTACCGGGGACAGGCCCTTGAGGGTCACGGTCAGGCCATCGTCTGTCTTGGTCACGGCGGGGGTCTCCGTCTCGCCCGCCGTGATGCCCAGCCGGGACGAAGTCTCCGTGAACATATGCACCACAACAAAGTCATAGCTGTTGTCCGTCCCATCGGGATACGGGAGCGTTACGGTGATGCCCTCCGCCGGGAAGTCCTCCTCCGTGGCGTCCTCCCACTGGCCGGTCGTCCCGTTCCAGAGCTGGAGCTTCACGTCATAATAGGCCACATTGCCTTCCATGTAGGTACTGCTGATGGAAACGCGGGCGGACAGGTCAGCTTGCAGCTCCTCCACCGTGCTGTAAAGGCTTTGCAGCCCCTCCGGCACCTCGGTCAGGGAGGCCACCAGAATCTGCTCCCCCGTTTCCGTGGGGGCCGTCACCTCGTTCACCGTCAGGGTATAGCTGGCCGCAGCGGCGGTGTAGCTGTCAGCGCCGGAAACGCTGGCCGTGATGGTTGCAGTTCCTACGCCCACAATCGTCACCTGGCCGGCTTCGTCCACCGTGGCCACATCCGTGTTGCTGCTGGTGTAGGTGATTTTCCCAAACACCGTGGTCTGGGTCAGGGGGTTGGTGAACGCCTCATCCGTCGCTGTCTTGGTGACATCGGCCGTCTCATAGGAAATGGCCTGAGAGGACACGGTGATGGTGACGGTCACATCCTGCTCTATCGTGGTATACCCCGTCTTGGTGACGGTGACATGGGCGGTGTAGGCTCCCGCCTCTGTCGGGGCTGTTACCGCTTCACCCGCCGCGTCTGTGTAGGTCACGGTGACTGTCGCCCCGTCCTCGGCGGTGACGGTCACTTCATGGGCCTCGCCGTCATAGGGGACGTTAAAGCCGGTGATTTCCGCCGTCATGTCCGCCTCGATAATGGTGAAGCTGGCCGCCGCCGAAACAGTCTCATAGTTGGCCCCGGCGTCGCTGACGGTGACGACCACCTTGTAGCTCCCCACGTCGGCGGGGGCGGAGGTCAGGGCTGTGCCGCTTTCGTCATAGTAGGTGATAGTCGGGGTGCCGGTGTACTCCTCCCCGTTGACCAGCGTCACCGTAACCTTGGGGTCGGTGACGGCCTCGCCGTCATAGGTCTTGGTGGCAGTGACATCGGACAGGGCCAGGGTCGGGGTCGCCGGGTCGATAGTTCCCACGTTCCCCGTGGCGGTGGTGTTGCCCAGGGTATAGTTGGCCTTATCGTCTCCGCCCAGGGTGATGCCGCTGGCGGTGATGAGTATGTCCTCCCCCGCGTCCGCGCTGTCATATACATAGCTTGCCGCGCTGGCGGTGACATCCTCCCCGGTCACAACGCCGGTCAGGGTGATGGTCAGATCCTGGTAGTCGGTGACTGTTGTTGTGCC
>JAJQHT010000023.1 GCA_021199595.1 Oscillospiraceae bacterium | reverse complement strand
AGTATGCCCGCTCTGGGGATGGTATCATCACGGCCATTATGGTCATGCGTGTAATGATAGAGACCCAGCTTCCCTTGTCCTCGCTTGTATCGGATGTGACTACCTATCCCCAGGTACTGAAAAATGTTGTCGTCACAGACAAGGACGCAGTTTTGGCGGACGAACGTGTGGCCGCAGAGGTGGCTGCTGTGGAGCAGGAGCTTGGCGACGACGGACGGGTACTGCTTCGCAAGAGCGGGACAGAGCCTGTCCTCCGGGTCATGGCGGAGGCTGGAACGACAGAGACCTGCGAAGCTGCGGTGAATCGTCTTATTGCTGTAATGGAGAAAATTGGCTGTCTTATCGAGGTGAGAAAATGATTACCACAAGGGAGCTGTATTCATTGGAGCACACTGCTGCGGCTCCGTTGCTGGAGACAACGGAGTACCCCTGGGAGGCTCTGGAAGGCATTGGTGATTTTATTCTTGCCCTGGGAAAAACTCTCCCGGCGGAGGAATACAACCACCCGGCAGAGGATGTCTGGATTGCAAAGGATGCGGAGGTGTTCCCTTCTGCTTACATCCATGGCCCATGCATTATTGGTCACAGGACAGAGGTGCGCCAGTGCGCCTTTATCCGCGGCAACGCCCTGGTAGGGGAGGGCTGCGTAGTGGGAAACTCCACTGAGCTGAAAAATGTAATCCTGTTCAACGGCGTGCAGGTGCCTCATTATAATTATGTGGGGGACTCCATCCTGGGCTATAAGGCCCATATGGGGGCCGGGAGCATCACCTCCAATGTGAAAAGCGACAAGACCCTGGTCGTTATCCTGGAGGGAACGATTCGCCATGAGACAGGCCGGAAAAAGGTGGGAGCCATGCTGGGCGACCATGTGGAGGTGGGCTGCAACAGCGTCCTGAACCCCGGTACGGTCATAGGCCGGGAGAGCAGTGTTTATCCTCTTTCCTCTGTTCGGGGCGTAGTTCCGGCAGGCCATATCTATAAGGACAAGAGCAACATAGTTCCCAGAACGTAAAAAAATGTGCCGGACTGCATTGCAGTCCGGCATTTTCGTCAGCTGGTGGCAGCGGCATTGGGCGCGGCGTTCAGATTTTGAATGGCCGAGCGATAATCCTCTGCGGCGTCGATGCTGTCTGGCGGGAAGAACTCCTCCACCGGGAAACGGATACGGGAGAACATGGAGCAGGGATCGTCCTCCGTGCCGGAGATGCACTCCTTATCCGGCAGGCAATAGTCATGAACCGGCACGACAAGCTGAGTATCCCGTTCCAGGCGAATGATAGAAAACTGCCCCAGCGTTGTCATCAGCATACGGGAGCCGTCTGACAGTACCAAATCCTCTCCAAAATGGGCAAGAATGCTTGGAGGAATGTCCCGTACGTCGGCGGACAGCCCTGTCGGGCAGGTGTCCACCAGTTTCATGTTCAGTGCGATGGGATTTACACATTCTACCACGGCCACCGGCTGAGTGACGCTGTCCGCAAAGGTTCCGTCAGAGCTGTAGACCTTGGCGGAGCCTTCGCTGCCGAACAGCATAACCCGCTTGTTGAATACGCACAGGCCCTGAACTTGGTTTTCCCCCGGGAAGGTCTGGCCCGTCACCTCGTAGAAATAGGTCACGTCTACCGTGAAATAGCCCCGGTTGAAGCTTATTTCATCCACGTCCACGCTTGCATACAGCAGCGTTGCAGAGGCGGGCCGCACGCTGAAGGCGCTCTCTATGTATGGCTGAGAGCTGACGGTGGGATACACCCGCAGATCCTCCACACAATCCTTGTCGCGGCAGCTATCGTAGATTTTCCTTGTATGGATACACACGGCTTCCGTGTACTCCTGGCTGTCCGCCATGATGATACCTCCTCTTCGTATTTGCCGGGTGAACCCGGCGTTCACTACAGTCTATGCGCCGAGCGGCGGAATGTGAAATTATCCTGTACGAGGATTGAAATTTGTGGTATGATAAATGAAAAAGACAGGCGGGAAGGGAACGTATATGGAAAACCTGGGCTTTATCCGGGATAAGCTGGACATTAAAATACTAATACTATTCATCCTTGAAAAGCTGCCTGGCCCGGTGGAGCCGCTGGTGCTGTCAGACCTAACGCTGCTGGACGGGGGATTTACCTGGTTTGACTATACGGACTGCCTCGCGGAGCTTGTAAAGACGGGACACGTCACCGACGCGGACGGGAAATATGAAATCACTGAAAAGGGCCGTCGAAACGTGAACACCGTGGCTTCCAGCCTGCCCTATTCCGTGCGGGCCAAGGCGGAGCGACTGACTGCGCCGGTGGCCGCCGCCATGAGCCGAAGCAGCATGATAGAAACTGCCTCCGAGGCAGCCTCCAACGGCGGAAAGACTGTCAGCCTGCGCTTGTCTGACGGTATGGGTGAAATCATCTCCATGCGGCTTGCCGTTCCTGATGAGGCCCAGGCTCAGCGGATTGAGTCCAAATTCCGCGATAGAGCGGAGGAGATATACAATCGCATCATTGAGATATTCCTCGAATCTGAGGACGAGTCATAAGAAACAACGAGCTGTGCCGGATATGTATCCTGGCGCAGCTCGTTTTTTATCCGAATAATAAGCAACTTCCGAACAATAGCATAGAATGGGGTATCACCAGGAAAGGATTGCATCTCATTGGAAATATACGTGGTAAAAAGTGGTGACACACTTTATAACATTGCCCGGCGGTATTCTGTGGTGTTGGATGATATTGTATATGCAAATCAGCTTGAAGACCCGTCAGTGCTGGCGGTGGGGCAGGCGCTCATTATCCCGCAGGGCCAGCGCATTCATGTCGTTCAGCGTGGGCAGACGCTGTTTTCCATTGCCCGACGCTATGACGTCACTGTCCAGAGAATTATCGCTGTCAATCCGTCTATTGACCCAAACCGCATCTATCCGGGGCAAAGCATTGTCATACCGGCAGTGGGGCAGGATTTAGGGGAAATCGTCGTAAACGGCTACATAACCGACGCGACGGATGACACGTTATTCGCTCAGCTTCCGTATCTGACCTTTGTCTCTCCGTTTTCCTATCGAACAGACGTGACAGGCGCTCTCACGCAGACCTTTAATGTGAACACTGGCACATCTGAAGGGGAGCGGACGGCAAACCTTCTGACCATTACAAACCTGAAAGCGCAGGGTGGTTTCTCCAGCGATATTGCTCACACGATTCTGACAGACCAGGCGGTGCAGGATGATTTTTTGAACAATGTGGAGGCAAAGCTGGCACAGGGCGGCTGGTATGGCATCAACATAGATTTCGAGTATATCTATCAGTTTGACCGGAACAGCTATAACCAGTTTATTTCCCGGCTCAACGAGCGGCTGCACACCCTGGGCTATATTGTGGTGACGGCCCTGGCCCCCAAACTGTCTGACAGTCAGCAGGGGCTTTTATACACAGCCCATGACTATGCTTTCCACGGCAAAACCGTGGATTACGTGGTGCTGATGACCTATGAGTGGGGCTATACCTATGGCCCGGCCATGGCGGTGGCTCCTATTGACAAGGTACGCCAGGTGCTTGATTATGCGGTATCCGTCATGCCGTCAGGGAAGGTGCTTCTGGGGGTGCCAAATTATGGCTATGACTGGACGCTTCCCTTTGTTCAGGGGTCAGCGGCAAAGCCGCTGACCAACGTAGGGGCCGTCACACTTGCGGGACAGGTGGGCGCTGCCATCCAATTTGACGAGACAGCTCAATCGCCCTTCTTTCTCTATACCGACGGGAGCGGCGCACAGCATGAGGTCTGGTTCGAGGATGCCCGCAGCCTGCGGGCTAAGTATGAGTTAGTCAGCGAATACGGCCTGGCGGGGATCAGCATCTGGAATCTGAATAACCTGTTCCGTGCAAATTTCTTGGTTTTGGAATCGATGTTCAGTGTGGAAAAGGTTATTTAATGGAAAAAAGCAAAGGCACGACTTCCAGAGCAGTGCCTTTGCAATGTATATAGTTCGGTTTTATTGGATGAAATTGGTTGCCACACGCACTTCCGTTTCCGGCAGGCCGAAGGCTTCTCTGCCCAGCGCAATGGATTTTATGAGAAATGCCATGTTGCGGCCAAGAGCACGCATAACCTGGAGGCCCTCCTGGTCTTTTTCTACATCCTCCGCCGTGAAACCGTGGACGCTGTTCCAGTATTGACTGGACGCCACCGGCATACCGGAGATGGTAAAATATTTGTTCAGCTCATCGAAGGTGGAGGAGCAGCCGCCCCGACGGGCGGAGACAACTGCCGCACCTACCTTCATAGTTTTGTCAAAGCCGGTGGAATAGAACAGCCGATCAAGGAAGGAGACCAATGTTCCGTTTGCGGAGGCGTAATACACCGGGGAACCGACCACCAGACCATCGCACTGGGCAAACATGGCTGCCGCCTCATTCACGGCGTCGTCAAATACACAGCGGCCTGTCTTGGCGCAGCTTCCGCAGGCAATACAGCCCCGGATGCTTTGATTTCCCACCTGGATGGTCACAGTCTCAATGCCCTGCTGCTCAAGAGTATCTGCTACCTCGCGCAAGGCTCTGGCAGTGCAGCCATTTCCATGGGGGCTGCCATTTATCAGTAATACCTTCATGCTTCTATCTCCTTATTTCATTTTCCCTGTGCATCAATCAGGGACGATTTACAATTTATTGGCAAGGAATGTCTGGTCAAAGGGGATGTCCTGTAGAAAAACTTTGTCCCATGAGAAGAGGCCGACCAGTTCTCTTGCCGCTATTGGTTCCGGTTTTGGCAGAAGCCCGGCGGCATAGGCCAGAAAGCCTGTCAGCGCCTCCGGCGTGTAGGTCTTATGCAGGGCCTGCGTGCTGAGGCTTCCGAGGCGCTTGGAGAGCTTCCTCCCTTGGGACACCAGCAGCGGCCCGTGGCAGTAGGCGGGGGGAACGCCGCCCAGAGTGCGGATGAGCCATGCCTGCCGGGGCGCAGAGGAGAGCAGGTCATGGCCCCGCACCACGCGGGTCACGCCCATAAGCATATCGTCCACACTGACGGCCAGCTGATAGGCAAAGACTCCGTCTGCCCGGCGGAGAATGAAATCGCCTACATCCTGTTTAAGATTTTGAGAAAAGCTGCCATAATGTCCGTCAGCTACAGTTGTCATTTCGTCAGGAACCTTTATCTTCCAGGCAGGACGGCGGCCAGATAATTCCAATTTCGTCCGTTGCGCGGCGGTCAGATACTGGCATGGACACCCTGACTCCTTGCGTTCCTCGCCGGGATGAGGAGCAGAAGCAGCCAGACGCTGTGCCCGGCTACAATAGCAGGGATAGACAAGATTATGCTGCTCCAGCGAGTGAAACGCTTCCTGATAGAGAGCTGTCCGCTGGCTCTGGCTGTAGGCAGGATCCGGCCAGCCCTCGTCCCAGTCTAGACCCAGCCAGTGCAGGTCATCCGCCAGAGCCTTGGCGTATTCCGGTTTAGAGCGTGCTGGGTCTAAATCCTCCATACGGAATATCATCCGGCCCCCAAGAGTGCGGATGTCCAGCCATGCCAGCAGCATAGAAAGCAGATTTCCCATGTGCATATACCCAGAAGGGCTTGGGGCAAATCGCCCTATCTCTGTTGTGTTCATATCTTTATTATAACGCGTGTGGAGAAGATTGGGTAGGGGGCAGGTCATCTTGTCTCTTTTTGTCTGTCAGCTTGAAAACAAGCTAGCCGCACATTATGCCAATCATGTTCATTATGATGTCGTCCACGTCGAAGCAACCAAGCATTGAAACAAGCTGGAATAGTTCAATGAATACGATGCTGCAAATGCTGATTCCAAAGACCTTTGATGCCGAATCAAATCGGCGGTATGCCATGGGAAGAAGAAAGCCGAAGGGGATGAATGGTACAAAATTTCCCAGGAGATTATAAACTGCCCAGTGAGACTTCAGAAGTCTCAGCTGTATAGACAGCGTCCGAAAAGGTATCAGATTATAATTCACGCTGTCCGGCTGCGAGGCCCGCGCTATTCTTGCCGAAAGCTCAGCAAATGAACCATTGAATTTTATAACCACAAATACAATAAGTGCCGCCAGATATATCCACCAAATGAGCCGCCATAGCTTGCGATTTGTCATGTATGTCACTCCTGATTTTAACAGCGACCTCTATTATAACCTATCAGAGAGAAATAAGAAAGCAAAAAACAGACCCAGCCGAAGCCGGGTCTGTTCTGTTGTTTTGCTTGTAAGAATTAATACACGCCGCCAGCGGCTACGAACTCATCGTAGGTCATGGGGATGCCGGTTTCCAGCATACCGCCCCAGAGCATTTCAGCAGGAAAGGTGGTGTAATCCCCAGCATAAATCAGGGGCATGAACTCATTTTCCACGATGTCCTCGGTCATGGTCTCATTGACCTCATCCTCAGCCTGGAGCCAGGTGTGGAGGTACTCCTGATAAGCCTCCTCGCTGGTGTCCCCAGCGGCGGCGATCTCAGTGGAAGCTTCGCCGGAGGCCTCATCAGAAGCGGCGGCCTCAGCAGGCTCCACGATGTAGTAGCCGTCGGCCTCGGTGACGGTGCCGTTGACGGTGGAGGTCTCGTCCACAGTCAGCTCAGAGACATAGCTGGTCTCGGTGACGTTCCAGACAGCGCCGTTCGTCAGGGTGACGGTCAGGTAGGTCTCGTCGGCGCGGGGGCCGTACTCGTTTTCAATCATGCCCACGTCCAGGATGTTGTCGAAGGAGATGTTGCCGTCCTCGATAGCCAGGGTGGAGTTGGCAAGGGTGACAGCGCCGGTGATGGTGGCGTTGTCCAGGGCCACGGCCATGGTGGCGGTGCTGCCCTCGGCAGGAGCCATGCTCATGACTATGTCGCCCTCCAGCTCGGTGTCGTGGATGGAGACAGCGACCAGGGCCTCGTTGTTGACGGAGCCTGCGCCGGTGTCGTCGTTATCCTGAGCTTGAATCAGAACGCCGGTCTCAGAGGCGGTCAGGACAGCGCCGTCGCCCACCTCAATGTCAGAGGAACGGCCCTTGACCATGATGGCGCAGTAGGCGGAGTTCAGCTCGGTGCCCTCGCCCAGAACCTTGACCACAGAGGTGTAGCCCATGGCCTGGTGGGTAACAATGCCGTAGCGGTTGGAGTTGGCGACAGTGCCGCCGTTGAGGATAACGGTGCCGTCGGCGGCCACGAAGGCCACGACGCCGTTATTGATGTCGAAGGTGCAGCCGGTGAAGGTGTCCACGCAGGCACCGATGGAATAAGCGCCGTAGCCGCTCTCGGTGATGGTGATGGAGCAGTCAACGCAGGTCAGGGTGCCTTCCGTTACGGCGTCCACGCCCAGGCAGCCCCAGTTGCGGCTGATGAAGGTGCAGTTTTCAAAGTACTCGGTGGCGTTGTGAACCATGTTGTTCAGACGGGTGTTGCCGTAAACGCCCAGGCCCGCAGGGGGCTGGCTCATGGCGGCGCCGGAGACGGTGGCGTCGGCGTTGTACTCACCGGCGTCGCAGATGAAGGTGGAATCATACACCATCAGGGTGGCGCTGCCGCCGGCGAAGGTGCAGCCCCGGACATAGCCGGAAACGGTGGCGGTCACATTGGTGGCGATCAGGGTGGAGCCGTCGGCGGCGCAGAGAGCCGCGCCCTGGCCCATGAAGTCGTTGCCGCCCTCGCCGGAAAGGGTAATGGTGACATCGGAGACCTCCACAGTGGCGCTGCCGCCGGTGCGGATGCCGGACAGGGCGTCCACGTCCTCAGAGGTGATAGTTACGCCGGTGACAGAGGTGTCGGTGATCTCGCCGTCCACAGCGGCGGAGAGAACGGACTGGCTCTCCTGGAGGCCGTCCTCGGTGATGTAGATAACGCTCGCAAGCTCGGTGGTCAGGTCAACATCCTTGTCGCTGGACTGATAGTCCTCAGACTCGAAGATGGGGTCAACTACGTCGATGGCCACGGTGCCGTCATAGTTGCCAACAGCCATGGGAATGTTCACGCCGTCTACAGTCAGATAAGCGGTCTGCCCCTCGGCGATTTCTACTGTCACTTCCTCGCCGTCGGTGACGTAGGTGACATAGTCCTCATGATAGGAGACAACAGCGTTGTCTCCAGCTTCCTCCTCCAGGTCGCCATAGGCGGGAGCGGCGGTTTCGCCGGAAGCTTCGCTGGATGTCTCGTCAGAAGCTTCACCGGAAGCTTCATCAGAGGCTGTCTCAGTGGTCTCGGCCTCATCAGACGCCTCGCCGGAGGCGGAGCTGTCCATATCCCCGGCAGCAGGCTGTCCGGCCTCTACCCAGGCGTCATAGTCCAGCGCGCCCAGGACTTCAAAGAACACCTGGATCTCCGAGGCAGCGGCGATGTCGTCCATATCCTCGCAGGCCATAATGATTTCAGTCATGGAAACAGCGTCCTCCTCCGTGGGAGCGCCGGCCTCAGCATAGCTGATGACATACTGTTGATAATCGACCCAGTCGTCCTCTGCGGCAAAGGCCGTGACGCTCAGCCCCAGGAGCATGGCGACGGCCAGGCACAGGGACAGGAGCTTGGTGAATTTCTTCATGCGTTACGTTCCTCCTAATAAATAAATTACAAGGAACATTATATCCTAATTATCATTTTCTTGCAACATAAAATCATAGCAATTTGGAATCAACCTGTAACGGTATGGTTAAGAATTGACCCGCATAGTCTTGACAGGCCAAGGCGTTTTTAATAAAATAAGTGTGACATAGAAGGAGATGCAGGCAATGAAACGGTTTAAGCGCTTTTTTCAGCAGCTATTGCCGGAAAATGCGTCCCGTGGGGTTGTTATTGCGGCGGAAATTGCCATAGCTGCGGCGCTGATACTCCTGATCGCGTTTTTCCTGTTTGGCAATGATGTAACGGTCGATACCATCTTGAGCTTCACCCCGGAGAATCTTTGGCTGGCGGCCCTGGTGTTCATGGGCTTATATGCCATTAAGAGCGTTGTGGTTGTGATATACCTGAAGCTGCTGTATGTTGCGGCGGGGCTTGTGTTTCCTTTGCCGATAGCGCTGGCGGTGAACATTGTAGGAACGGCGCTGGAAATGACGCTGCCATACCTCTTTGGCCGCTACCGTGGTCAACGGGCCATGGAACAGGTTGCCGCCCGCCAGCCTGTGCTGCAAAAGCTGGCGGCTCTTCGCCAGGCCAGCAACCGATGGTTTTCCATTCTCTGCCGGGCGGTGGGCATATTCCCGGCAGATGCAGTCAGCGTTCTGCTTGGAGCCAGCGGTATGCCATATCTGGATTTTGTGATGGGCGGCGTGCTGGGCTATTTGCCTTCTATGGTTATTACGACTGTTATGGGCCTGTGCCTGGATGACCCTACCTCGCCCGGGTTTATCCTGTCCACCGCCCTGTTTATTCTGGTGCAGGCTTTTGCCGCCCTGGTTTTTTCCCTGTGGTGGAAACATCATGCACCTCAATCACCCCAAGAGAAAGAAGGATCTGACAATGAATCTACCCAATAAGCTGACGCTCTCGCGGATAGGCTGTACAGTTCTGATGGTGGTGTTCCTGCTGATTGACGGCCCGGTTTTTGCCTGGCTCAGCGTCGCTATGTTTGTAGCTGCCTCCCTGACGGATATGGCGGACGGCCATATCGCCCGCAGCCGGAATCTAGTGACAAATCTTGGCAAATTTATGGATCCCCTGGCGGATAAGATTTTAAATTATTCCGTCATGGTTCTTCTTGTTCCGGAGGGTCTTATCCCGCCCGTTGCCCTGGTCATCATCCTGTTTCGGGAGTTTCTTGTCTCCGGCATCCGCCAGGTGGCTGTGGAGCAGGGGAAGGTCATTGCCGCAAATATCTGGGGCAAAATCAAGACTCTCGTTCAGGATGTCTCCCTGGCCGCTATACTCCTGTTCCGGGCGGTGGGCGTGTCCTTCCTGGCGCCTATGTCCCTGGCTCTGATTTGGCTTTGTGCTGCTCTGACCGTCATTTCC
>JAJQHT010000056.1 GCA_021199595.1 Oscillospiraceae bacterium | reverse complement strand
CCTCTGCGCGGCTGCGCGGAGGGATTTTTTGTGTTGTTTGCGCCAAAATTGTGTTGTTCAGGCCGGAAGGGTTTTCTTTGGGGCAGCAAAGTGATATAAGTTATATTGGTAACAAATATGCGCAAAGCGCAAAATTTACAGGAGGAACGACCCATGAAGAGACTTATATCCATTCTGCTCTGCCTGTGTCTGACGGCGGGGCTGTGCACCGGCCTGACCTTCGCGTCCTCGGAGGAGCCAGCTTCCGGGGAGACGTCCGGCGCGGGGGAGACCCTGGCCTGGACGGCGGACGAGGCCACCGGCGCCTGGACGCTGGAGGAGGCGGACATCCTCGTCCCCGCGGCCTATCTCGATGAGACCGGCGCGGCCACGAGCGCCGTGGTGAACGGCTATTACGCCGCCACCGCGCCCATCCTGCTCGTCACCGGGGAGGAGCTTTCCGACCAGGCGGCCCTCGCGGAGGGCTATGTCGTGGCCCATGCCGACGCGGATACGCTCGCGGACACCGTCGCCTGGCTTCTGGCGAACGATGAGGCCCTGCCCGGCGATTCGGCCCTTATCGTCGCCATCGGCACCGGCGAAACCGCGGCCCAGATTGCCGAGCTTGCCGTGAGCGGGAGCGGGATTTACGCCGCCGTGATGTATGACCCCGCCGTGGCCGGGTCTGTATCCGAGGAGGAGCTTGTGGCCGCCTATGGCGCGGCGCTGGAGAGCTATCTGCTGGATAACTACCAGTCCAGCCGTGTGGACGGACCGAACATCGTCTATACCATCGACGCCGAGAGCGCGCAGGCCTATTGCGAGGAGAACGCCCAGGACTTCGCGGTGGACTATGAGACCCTGGCCGTCAGCACCGAGGGCGTAGCCCTTACGGTGGACGGCGCGGCAGGGGAGACCGTCATCGACCCCGACGCCGGGGAGAACGCGGCGTATTTCTACATCCGTGCCGCCCAGACGGACACCGCCGCCGCCCGCGCCGCGCTGGCCCTTGGCGCGACCCAGAAGGACGCCGGAGCCACCGTGAACTGCGCCGTCTCCTGGGGCCAGGAGAGTTCGAGCGCTCTGCTGACCTGGCTGGAGCGGGTCTGCAAATATGAGGTGCAGTATTCCGCCGAGGAGGTGGAAACCGTCCTGAACCTTGAAAACGCCATTGCGGGCGGGGAGTACACCTGGACGGCCAGCAGCACCGTATACACCATCAGCTATGTCACCGCCGTGGCGAACCCTGAGCTTGAGAGCTATCAGGGCCTGTCCATCGCCATCCCCGCCGCCTATGTCGAGGGCGTGGACGAGGACGGCAACCTCATCATCGACTGGGATGCGGAGGTCGTAAGCCCCAACGGGGCCGTCTATACCGCCGCTACCGCGCCCATCATCATCAATACCGGCGCGGCGGGCTACTCTGCCAGCACCACCAGCGGGGCCGGCGGCACCTACGCGAGCTATGGCTACATAAACGTCGCCTGCGGCAACCGCGGCAAAAATAACGTCGCGACCGACGCCGAGGGCAACTCTTATTACACCGGCGACTCCCCCTACTGCCTGGTTGACCAGAAGGCGGTCGTCCGCTGGCTCAAGTATAACATCGAGCTTGGCAACATCTGCGGCGATGCTGACCGCATTGTGTCCACCGGCGGCTCCGGCGGCGGCGCACACAGCCTGATGCTGGCCGCGACCGGCAACCACCCCGACTTCTACCCCTATCTGGAGGAATCCGGCGCGCTGGGCGCTTATTATGACGGGGATTCGGACAGCTATTACAGCACCGTCTCCGACGCCATCTGGGGCGCCTGCCCGTATTCCCCCATCACGAATCTGGAGGAGGCCGACCTTGCCTATGAGTGGGAATCCCTCCTCTCCCTGACCGCGCTGGATTATCTGGACGCGGACGAGTTCATCCGCACGCTCAGCGGCTATGTGGCCGAGGCGTATGTAGAATATGTGAACAACCTGGGCCTTGTGTATGACCTGGATGGGGACGGCGAGGCCGAGGCCATGACCATTAACGAGGACGGCGTCAGCGGCACCTATGTGGACTTCATGGTGCAGCAGGCCACCTCCGATTTGGAGTGGTTCCTTGACCACATCGACAGCGTGACCCTCAGCGTCACCTGGGAGAACGAAAACGGCGAGAGCCAGGCCGAGGCGTATTTCTACGGCCACTACAGCTACACCGAATCCATCGACGGCCTCCAGCTCAAGGGCTATGACCTGTCCGAGTTCGGCATGACCCTCTCCGGCAGCGAGGAAGAGGGCTGGACGGTGGAAATGACCGCCGAGGGCTTTTTGAGCTACCGCAGCCGTTCCAAGGGCGTCACCGCCTTTGACCGCATCGGCTTCCTGGATGAAAACGGCGACTACAACGCGGAAAACCTTGAGTTCGGCAACGAGACCCAGGATTACCGCCACTGGGACAGCTATCTGCTGGAGGTGCTCCAGGAGAACGCGGAGGAGCTTTCCGCCCTCTACAGCCCGGACGATACCTACGGTATGTATGAGACCTATGAGGATATGCTGGCCGCCTTCGAGGAGGATGTCGCCATCATCGAAAACGGGGACGAGTATTATGCCTATACGGACGCCACCATCGTGGAGCTGTATAACCCCCTGCGCTATATCCTGGACGACGAGACCGAGCAGCCCGCATGGGTGCGCCTCGTCCACGGCACCCAGGACAAGGACGTCTCCCTCATGACCACCCAGAACGACGCGATAGCCTGGACAATGCAGGGCGTGAACGTGGCCCTGTACTGGAGCTGGGATAACGTCCATGTCGCCACTGACCCGCTGGACACCTCCAAGACCAGCTATATTGACGCCATGGCCATGCTGGAGGACGGCATAGAGATAGAATACCCCATCACCTCCGAGCTGGAAGGCTCCACATCCTCCGCCTCCGGCGAGGCCTCTGCCTCCGGCGAAGCGTCCTGATGGGACGAGCGCGGAGATTGGCAGAATATGAAGGATTTGTTAGATAGCTAAAAACAAACCATTGAAAGACAGCCGCTTTTGCCCGAGTTTGAAGGACAAAAGCGGCGTTTTTACCCTGCATAAGTACTCGATAAACTGGAAGTTATTTGTTTTTCTCTCTGATAATAACCTTGATTATAAGTGAAAGTGAAACAACAAATAGTGTTGCTATGCCATACATCAAAATACTTGTGTACCACGGTGCAGATTGCATGGCATACAATTCGGGATGAGTTTTAAAGTCCCAAATAACATAAATTCCGTGTCCAATAAACACACCCATAAAAGCACCAATAATCGCATTCAAAAGAGTGTTTAATTTCTTCATACCGAATACCGCCATCAAATTCCGATTTGTACTCCCATACGATAATCATTCTACCATATTAGGATGAGAGAAGAAAGACAGCGGCGTGTCCCAATGGCGGTCAGACCTGGGTGAACACTGTGGAGACGCAGGTGAGTATTTGAATTAAAACCGCCGTCCGGGCGCATATGCGTTCGGGCGGCGGCTGTGCCTTTCGCGGGGGAAAAAGCGCTTGCGCATCGGTGGGGTTAATGGTATGATAGCGTTGTATAAACAATAACAAAGAAGTGTAATAGGGGGGCGATATGGGTGGATAACCTGAAAAATTTTAACGAAGGCTTCAAAAATTTCAGCGTGAAGGACGATTTTCCGGACATCGGCGCGGACAACAGCCTGAATATCCCGCAGGGGAAATCGGTCAGCATAGAAGAGTTCATGGCAACGCCGGGGCCGGAAAGAGACCAGTTTGTTGTCGTGATAATCGAACGTCTTTCGCCGGAGGATCGGGAGACGATGGCTTCTTTCTATCGCTTCGCGCCGGAGGAGGCGCTGCGGCGGTGGTATGCCGCGGGAGACCTGATAGCGGCGGAGGCGCTGGCGCATCACCTTTTCTACAGTGAATCGCAGGCGGACAAGGCGGAGGCCCAGCGCATCGCGAAGGAGATATTCCCCAAGCGGCCCAGCGCCAAGTCTGCCTATGTTCAGCTGGCGCCGGAGAGCGAGGAGAAGATTGGCGATAAGAAATACGATTGGAATGAGGTCATTCAAATCGGCGAGAGCGCCATAGACTATGAGATGGAGCGCGGCATAGAGGAAAAGGAGGGCAGCGACCTCGCGGATTTGGGAATGATTTGCGTGCTGCTGGAGTCGGCCTATCATGGCGAGACGCAGGCGCTTTTGAAGTATGAAAAATATGGCCGCTCCTGCCAGGCGGCAGCAGAGGCGGCGGAAAAAATCGACAAGATTAACGACGCAAGCTCGCCGGGCGTGGTCTATTCCATGGTGGAGCTGTTATTCTCCCTTTACTGCCTGGGCGTGAGCCTGTGGTTTCTGCCCTCGGGCAGCGAGTTTCTTGGCAGCTGGTTCGGGCTGGTTCCACTGATTGTGGTCGTTTTGTTTGTGTGGGCGGCGGCCGGAAGCCTTGTGGGCGGCGTTATCAGCGGGGCTGTGTTGTATGGCGTGGCCTGGGCGCTGGATAATTTCTGGGTCAGCGCCCCTGTTAACGCGTCCATGCTGCCGGTGGCGCTTATCGGCGTGTTTTTCCTGTGGAGCACCGTCTGCGACATCCACACCTCGATAAAATGGAAGAAGGGACAGCCGGCGCGGGACAGGAAGATCACTGAGCAGAAACAGATCGCGCAAAAGGAGCTGGTGTTCCGCAAAAGCTACTGCCAGCGGCGGCTTGACCTTTGCAGGAAGCTGGATGAGGACGAGCTGCTGGGTGAAGCCAAGGATGGCTGGAAGGAACTTGAGGAGCTGTATCAGAACGAGCTGACTACCGTCTGGAAGGCAGCCGGGCGCCTGAGCGTGAATATCTGAAAGTATATAAAGACCGCCGTCCGGCGCACTCCACTGCGCGGACGGCGGTCGATTTATTTGTGAGATAACAGCGTCAGCCGGTTTTCCGGGATGAGCTGGCGGAAATAGCTGATTTTTGGCAGCAGCTTTAATAAAATCATGCCCAGGATATAGCAGGCCAGAAGCTCGCCAATGCCTACGGTCAGGCCGTTATAGGCCCATGCGGCGGGGAAAGCGGAGGAAAAGCCGGTCTCGAACCAGGCAATCTCCGCGCCGATGATAACGGTGTTGCACAGCACCGGGGGCAGCGGGGCCAGCCAGCTTTTTTTCATGCGGCTTGTCCACAGCGCGGCCAGAAGCGTCGCCAGCGTGCCGAAAAGCCAGTCCAGCACATACGGCGAGCCGATGAGGTTCGCGATAAAGCAGCCAATCGCGAGGCCGGGGATGGCCTCCGGCAGGAAGAAGGGCAGGATGGTCAGCGCCTCAGAAAAGCGTATCTGCACCGGGCCGTAGGACAGCATGGGCAGAACAAGCGTAAGGACGGCGTACAGCGCCGCGATAACGCCGCCGGCGCACAGCCGGCGCAGGGAAGAATTGTTTCTCATTGCGGGATACCTCCATTTTATATTTAGAGTACGGCGAAACAAAACCGCACAGCGGCGCAGCTCCTGCTGCGCCGTTTGGACCGGGTGTGGAGAACCGGTCGCGGATATTATGTCATGAAATCAAAGCGTTGTCAACGAAAAACCCAGCGGCCCGGTTTGGGCCGCTGGGTGCATAAATCCGCCCGGTCTGCGCAGAATAAGGGCGGTGAAGTATACGATGAAAATGACAAACGCGGAATACAACGAATTTATCAAGGACATGGCCCCCAGGTCGCCGCTCGCGGCCGATTTGGCGAAGGCGTTTCTGGTCGGCGGGCTTATCTGCTGCCTGGGGGAGGGGCTTTCCATGCTCTATGGCGATTGGGCGGGCCTTGGCGAGAAGGACGCGGCCACGGCGGTGAGCATGACGCTGGTGTTCCTCTCCGCCCTGCTGACGGGCCTCGGCGTCTATGACCGGCTCGCCCGCTTCGCTGGGGCGGGAACGCTTGTGCCTATCACAGGGTTTGCAAACGCCGTGGTCTCCCCAGCGCTGGAATTTAAGACCGAGGGCTTCATCCTGGGCACCGCCGTGAAGATGTTCACCATCGCGGGGCCGGTGATAACCTTTGGCCTCTCCGCCTCCGTGGTCTATGGGCTTATCCTGTGCCTGCTCACATGAGCGCGGCCAGAATCTGCTCATAGGTCTCCTGGCTCTCAGGGATGCCATAGTCCATATACAGCGGCCAGACGTGGAACATTCCCTGGCCGACGATGAGGCTGTGCGCAATGTCCGCGCCGGTCAGAAGCGCGTCCAGGGCCGTGATGTCGGGGTATAAAAGCTCGTTTGTGCCGGTGATGAGGGTGATATAGCCGAGGTCCTCCAGACTGCCGTTGATTGGGCTGACAGCCGGGTCTGCGGTGCCCAGCTCCCCGGCCCACAAAATACCCAGCTGCGCCAGCATTTCGGCGTCCAGCGCCGGGTCGCCGGCCTCGTAATCGGCTATCGCCGGGTTCGACATGGTCACGTCCACCCACGGGCACAGCAGCACCAGGGCCTCCGGCCCGTCCAGCCCCGCGTCCCGCAGCTGCATCGCGAAGGACAGGGCCATGCCGCCGCCGGCGGAATCGCCCATGAACGCCACGCGGCTGCCGGCGGTGTCGTAATTTTGATAGAAGGCCAGCAGCAGCTCATAGCACCCGGCGGCGTCCGTGTCCGGCAGCTTCGGATACAGCGGCACGACGACGGCCATGCCCGTGTCGGCGGCCAGGTGGTTCAAAAACTGCCAATGCACCGCCCGGGGCTGGTCGATATAGGAGCCGCCCGCGAAATAAAACAGCAGGCCGTCCCCCTCCGGGTTCAGGACGAAGTAGTCCATCTCCTGATAGATGTGCCGCTCGACGGAGACGGTCATATCGACGCTCTCCGGGATGACGTATGGCTGGGCGTTTTCCGCCGATTTCTCCGCGAGATAGGCGGTAAAGTCCTCGTCCGTCGTGTATGCGTCCTTTTGGAGCTGCCAGGAGAATACCGTGGCCGCCCAGGAGCGGCCATCCGTGAGATGGCGATACAGCGCCCTTCCGCCGAAAATCAGGGCCAGCGCCAGCACCGCCGCGGCGGCGATTATGATGCCTTTTTTCTTCATGGGATTTTCCTCCAACTCTCTTTGTCTGCGGCTTAAGGAGCCAGCTCCACAATCTCCACACCCTGCCGCAGGGCGTAGAGCATGGTGTTTTGCGTGCCGCCCCGGGTGTGGCCGTCGTATATGGCGATGACAAGGGAGGAGCGGTCAACCATATAGCGGTTTCTGTCCATCATACAGTCCGGGGTATACATAGTGTGCAGCACGGTGACGGTGTCGCAGCGCTCCGCAAGGCGCTGATAACGCCGCCGCCAGGCGTCGGGCCAGGTCTTGTCCTGCCCGTCGAAGGGAATGGCGGCCTCCAGGGTGATGTCAGGCCGCGCGTCCCGCAGCGCAGCCACGGCCTCCCCGCAGTAGATGTCCGCGCCGGTGGCCATGCCGCACAGGAAGTGGCGGAAGCCCGCCTCATAGGCAGCCAAAACAGCCCCCTCCAGCCTTGCCTTCAAGTCCAGGCAGGCGGGGGCGGATTCGTCGTCCCGCCAGGGGAGCCGTTCGGCCCGGTGGCCGGTGAAGCAGCAGGTATTTTCTCGTTCCATGGGGGTATTATAGCATACACATGGCACGGTTGTTGATTAACAAAATGTCATGTTGCGGGAAAAATTCCCTGTTTATGCAAAAACTTTTGCCGCCGGCGTGAAACTTGGGACGGAAAGTTGGCATACTAAGGCTGTTACTTTTAAGGAACGGAGGCGGAATGATGAAAAGCATTCTTTCAACCATAGCGGCAGTGCTGCTGCTGATGGGAACGCTGTCCGCTTGCGGAACCAAGGATTCCACAAGCGAGGTCAAAACCTCGCCCACGCCCACGGCTGCTGCGGCGACGGCGGTTCCCAGCCCCACGGACGACATGACGGACGACGGCGGCGACGGCGGCGACGCCGGAGACGGCGTGATAGACGCCGGTGAGGACGCGGAGGACGGCGTGGTAGGCGCCGGCGAGGACATGATGGACGACGTGAAGGAGGCCGGGGAGGACATTGCCGACGGCGTGAAGGAGGCCGGAGACGACCTGATGGACGGCGAAAACGGCGATAAATCCACGGACAGTCAGGCCCAGGCCGGTACGACCACCGAATAAACACCATAAAAAAGACCGGGCCGCGCGGAGCTTTTAGGCGCGGCCCGGCCGTCTTTTTCCATAGTGCCGGGACGGAAATAAATTCCATTTTTTTGGCAATACTGAATGGGGAAAATCCCCTTGACAAACGCAGAAGAAAGGTCTATTATTGCGTTAGTTAAAAAACAAACAAAACTTTTTTTAGGAGGCAGACATACATGAAAGCGGCAAGATTCTATTCAGCGAAGGACCTGCGGGTCGATCAGGTGCCGGACGTCGCGCCGGTGGGCGATGAGGTACGCATCCAGGTGAAGTGGTGCGGCATATGCGGCTCCGACCTGCATGAGTATCTGGACGGGCCTATCTTTACGCCGGGGGACACGCCCCAGTATGTGACCGGCTGCGTGAACCCCGTGACCATGGGTCACGAGTTTTCCGGCGTGGTGGTGGCCGTCGGCCCGGACTGCAAGAAGCTGAAGGTGGGGGACAGGGTCATCCCGGAGCCGCTGGTCGTCTGCCGCGAATGCCCCTCCTGCGAGACGGACAACCTGAACGTGTGCGAGCATCTGAGCTTCTTGGGCTTTGTGAGCGATAACGGCGGCTTTGCGGAATACTGTAACTTCACGGAGAAGCTGGTTCACAAAATGCCGGACGGCATGAGCTTTGAGCAGGGCGCGATTGTCGAGCCGCTCAGCGTCGGGTATCACTCCCTCAAGGTGGGCCATTTTGAGGCGGGCCAGACCGCCGTCGTGGCCGGCGCCGGGCCTATCGGCCTTGCCACGATTGCCTGCCTGAAGGCGCTTGGCGCGGCGAAAATCATCGCCGTTCAGCGGCAGTCCGTCCGCCAGGAGTACGCGAAAAACACCGGTGCGGACGTGGTGCTCGACCCCAACGTGGACGACGTTGTGGCGGAGGTGCGGCGTCTCACGAATGGCCGCGGCGCGGACGTGGCGTTTGAGACCACCTCCTCGGAGCAGTGCTTCCATCTTCTGCGCGACTGCATCCGGCCCCATGGCTATGAGGTCATCACCAGCATTTGGGTGCAGGACATTACCATGAACCCCAACGTGCTGGTCATGTCGGAGAAAAACATTGTGGGCAGCATCTGCTATAACGGCCCGGATTTCGAGGAGGTCATTGAGCTTCTCAGCAGCGGCAGGCTGTCCGTGCCGGGCTATATCACCAAGCGCGTGTATCTGGACGATATTGTGAAGGATGGCTTCGCGACCCTGACCGGCCCGGAGAAGAAGGCCCAGGTGAAAATCCTCGTCACCCCGGAGCGGGCGCTTCTGGACGAATAACAAAATGCCAAGGATTTCCCGCCCCGCCGCCTTGGCGCGGGGGGACGGAGCGAATGGTTCTCCCCAAAAAGACGAATGGCGGATGCGTCTGCACCCGTCATTCGCGTTTTTTATTTATAGGTTTCCAAGTATTCCGCCCACACGCTCCCCGGCACCAGGCGTCCGCCGGTAGACCAGCAGATATGCGTGGCCTGGGCCATGACGCGCTCAGTCAGGCCGTGCGCCTCGCGGTATTGCCGGCAGCGGGGCCAGGTATTCAGGGCGGCGGGGCCTAGGAAGGCCGCGCAGCTGGACGGCTCGATGAGAATATCCTCCGCCGCGTGCAGCAGACGCATGAAGTCATACAGCCGCCCGTCCTGCACGGTGAAGCAGCCGGAGACAAGGTTCTCATCCAGCCGGGTCACGAAGCCGGAGGGGCTGGCGCAGGCAAGGCCGTCCGCGTCCGTCTGGCCGGAGAGACCGAAATCGTGTACGTTCGCGTTTTCATATCGCCCGGTGGCGAAGCCCAGCAGCACGGAGGGGCACAGCACCGGCTCGGTGAAAAAGCAGTGGACATTGTCTCCAAAGACCTGCTTGAGTCCATATGTCACGCCGCCCGGCGCGCCGCCCACCCCGGCGGGGATGTATACCAGCAGAGGGTGTTCCTCATCCACGGGGATGCCCTGCTGCCGGAGCTGTGCTTCCAGCCGCCCGGCGGCCACGGCGTAGCCAAGGAACAAATCCTTGGAGCGCTCGTCGTCCACAAAATAGCTGCTGGGGTCGGCGTCGGAGGCCCTGCGCCCCTCCGCCACGGCCCGCGAATAGTCGTCCCGGTATTCCAGCACCTGCACGCCATGGGCGCGGAGCAGGTCTTTTTTCCAC
>JAJQHT010000170.1 GCA_021199595.1 Oscillospiraceae bacterium | reverse complement strand
GGCCCTGTACCAGACTGCCTCCGGCGCCACCCTGACCGACTATGAGGGTACCCGCGTTCAGTACAACATGGACGGCACGGTCTACAGCGAGGAGACCAACGCCCTGGAGCTGAATGACACCATCGTCCGCAGCCGCACCCGGCCCACCGCTTATGTTCTGCCCGCAGACCTGGAGAACATCGAGGAAATCCTCTATGTCATTGACAATCAGGGCATCGAGTATTACACCCTGGATCCCGGCACCACCGTTACGCTTCAGCAGTATTACTACGTCGGCCCGTACATGATTGACGAGGAGACCGAGCGGGGCATCGAGGCCGATTTGTACGAGGCGACTGAGGTCACCTTCGAAAACGGCGCGTATGTGTTCCCCATGGATCAGGTGGGAGCGAACATCCTTGCCATGCTGATGGAGCCGGACGTCACCGATTCCGTTGGCTATGACGGCACCCTGTATCAGTACGGCCTCATCGACTACGACGAGGAGACCGGCGACTTCCCCATCTATCGCTACACCGGCGATGACCCGCGGGAGACCCTGGTCAGCAACGCGGGAGAGGCCGCCTCTGCCGAAGCGTCCGCCGAGGCCAGCGAGGAAGCGGCGGAAACACTCAGCGTGGAGGACGCCTATGTGGAGTACATCCACGAGTGGCTCCTGGCCGAGCTGGAGGTCAACTCCTCCCTCACCGAGGATCAGGTAGAAAACGAGTTCATGCCCCTCATCGAGGCAGGCGACTACGTCTCCTTCCCCGCGGAAATGCTCTATGGCGGTATGCTCAACTCCGGCGTTGCCATGACCTTTGAGGAGTTCGCCGCTCAGTATTAATCGTAAGAACGCCTCTGTTTCAAATCCATACACACAAGACCCGCCCTGCCCGGAGCATCCGCTCCGCCGCAGGGCGGGTTTCTGTTTTTTCTGCCAGACTGTTATCCGTTTTTAATCATAGCCTGCGCTGCCGCAAGGCGTGCGATGGGGACGCGGTAGGGGGAGCAGGAGACATAGTCGAGGCCGACGCGGTGGAAGAAGTCGATGGAGTTCGGCTCGCCGCCGTGCTCACCGCAGATGCCCATGTGCATATCCGGGCGGGTCTGATGGCCCAGGCGCACGCCCTCCTCGACCAGACGGCCCGTGCCCATCTCATCGATCCGCTCAAACGGGTCATGCTCCATAATCTTCTTATTGAGATACACCGGCAGGAACCGGCCCGCGTCGTCGCGGCTGAGGCCAAAGCTCATCTGGGTCAGGTCGTTGGTGCCGAAGGAGAAGAACTCCGCCTCCTCGGCAATACGGTCTGCGGACATGGCCGCCCTGGGAATCTCGATCATGGTGCCAATCTTATACGGCAGCTCCACGCCGGACGCGACGATGATGGGATCGGCGGTCTCCTTGATAAGCTTGCGCATATAGGTGATCTCGCCCTTGGAGGATACCAGCGGCACCATAATCTCCGCCTCCACGGTGACGCCGGTTTCCTTTGTGACATTGATGGCCGCCTCGATGATGGCCTGGGTCTGCATCTGGGCAATCTCCGGGTACAGGATGGGCAGACGGCAGCCGCGCAGTCCCATCATGGGGTTGACCTCGTGCAGGGCGCGGACGATGGATTTCAGCTCCTCGAACGGGATGTCCATCTGCTCGGAGAGAACCTTCAGCTCCGGATCCTCCGTGGGCAGGAACTCATGCAGAGGCGGATCAAGCAGCCGGATGGTGACGGGCTTGCCGGTCATGACGCGGAACAGGCCCTCGAAGTCCCCCCGCTGCATAGGCAGCAGCTTATCCAACGCCTGACGGCGGCGCTCCTCGTCCTGGGCGACGATCATCTGCCGCATGATGAAGATGCGGTCGGGGTCAAAGAACATATGCTCCGTCCGGCAGAGGCCGATGCCCTCCGCGCCGTAATCCAGGGCGGTCTTGGCGTCGGCAGGGGTGTCGGCGTTCGCGCGCACGCCCAGGCGGCGAATCTCGTCCGCCCAGCCCATGACAGTGGCGAACTGACCGGCCATCTTCGCCGGGACGGTGGGAAGCTTTCCAATATATACGTTGCCGGTGGAGCCGTCGATGGACATAAAATCCCCCTCCCGGACGATGGTGTTCCCTATTTTCAGATAATGCTCCTTTTCAAATATGCGCAAATCGCCGCAGCCCGCCACGCAGCAGGAGCCAATCTGCCGGGCAACGACAGCCGCGTGGCTCGTGCGTCCGCCGTGGGCGGTCAGGATGCCCTCCGCGGCGTTCATGCCCTCCACATCCTCGGCACTGGTCTCGTTGCGCACCAGCAGCACGGGGCCAATCTTCCCCTGGTCGATGGCCTTCTTCGCCGTGAAATACACCGCGCCGCAGGCAGCGCCGGGCGAGGCGGGCAGGCCCGTCGCCACAGGGGTGGCCGCCTTCAGGGCCTCCGGGTCGAAGGAGGGATGCAGCAGCGCGTCGAGCTGCTGCGGCTCTATCTTCATAAGGGCCTCCTCCTTGGTGCAAAGGCCCTCCTCCACCATATCCACAGCAATCTTCATGGCCGCCTGCGCGGAGCGTTTGCCGTTGCGGGTCTGGAGCATAAAAAGCTGTCCCCGCTCGATGGTGAACTCCATGTCCTGCATATCCTTATAATGCTGCTCCAGCCGGTGCGCCACGTCCGCGAATTTTTCATATACGTCCGGCATGATTTCCGCGAGCTTGTCGATGGTCTCCGGGGTGCGGATACCGGCCACCACATCCTCGCCCTGGGCGTTGATGAGGAACTCGCCATAGAGCTTTGCCTCGCCGGTGGCGGGGTCGCGGGTGAAGGCCACGCCGGTGCCGGAATCGTTGCCCATGTTGCCGAAGGCCATGCGCTGCACGTTCACCGCCGTGCCCCAGCTGTAGGGGATGCTATACATCCGGCGGTAGGCGTTGGCGCGGTCGTTGTCCCAGCTGCGGAACACGGCCTTGACCGCGTTCACAAGCTGCTCTCTCGGCTCCTGTGGGAATTTCTGGCCCAGGCTTTCCTCGTAATAGTCCTTATAAAGCCCCACCAGCTCCTTGAGATACTCGGCGGAAAGCTCGGAATCGAGCTTCACCCCGGCCTTCTCCCGGACGCCGGCAAGCATTTCCTCAAATTTATCGTGGCTCAGCTCCATAACCACGTCGCCGTACATCTGGATAAAGCGGCGATAGTTGTCATACGCCCAGCGGGGATTGCCGCTCTGCTCCGCGAGCGCTTCCGCCACCTGGTCGTTGATGCCGAGGTTCAGGATGGTATCCATCATGCCGGGCATGGACACCCGCGCGCCGGAACGGACGCTGACCAGCAGGGGCGCCGCCGGGTCTCCGAATTTTTTGCCCGTCTGGGCCTCCAGCTGGGTGACGCTGGCCATGATTTCCTCCAGAATATCCGGGGCCAGCTCGCGGCCGTCGTCATAATAGCGGGTGCAGGCCTCGGTGGTGATGGTGAAGCCCTCCGGCACGGGCAGGCCCAGGCCGGTCATCTCCGCGAGATTCGCGCCCTTGCCGCCCAGCAGCTCGCGCATATTGGCGTTGCCCTCAGAAAATCGGTAGACGTATTTCATGAAAAAACCTCCTGTATCTGTCGTTTTCCGCCCCATGTTTGACATAGGCGGGGATTTTTTGAGAATTTTGTCAAAAAAGGTGTTTATTTTCGTGGGATAGTGTGGTATATATATAATATATCTTCCAATGACCATATTAAACGGGCGTGATTTATTTGTCAAGTGTATTTTTTACATAATTTAGTATACTTACCGCCAGTTGAGGACATTGTATGCAGGAGGTCGATGCTTTTATGCTGGCAGCGGAACGCAGAAACCAGATTCTTGAAATGCTGCGGCGGGATGACTGGGTGCCGGTTGGCCCTCTGGCCGAGCAATTCGGCGTATCGGAGGAGACCATCCGGCGGGATCTGGCCACGCTGGAGCAGCTTGGCGTAGCCATGAAGTGCTACGGCGGGGCCACCCTGGTGGATAACCGGAACGCACCGCCCTTCAAGGTGCGGAAGAAGCTGAACGTAGAGGAAAAGCGCACCGTGGCCGCGCTGGTGGCCCGCATGGTGGAGGACGGGGATTTCCTCATGCTGGACGACAGCTCCACCAGCTACTTCGTGGCCCGCGCCCTTCACGGGAAAAAGCGCCTGACCATCGTCACAAACTCCATCGAGATTATCTTAGACCTTTCCGGCGTCCGCCAGGACTGGACGGTCATATCCACCGGCGGAAATCTTGACCAGGACGTGTTCGCCTTTTTTGGCCGTCAGGCGGAGGAGATTATCCGCTCCTTCCATGTGGACAAGGCCATCATCTCCTGCTCCGGTGTGGACAGAGACGGCCGCTTCACCGAGGCAGGCATTGAAAACGCCAACATCAAGCGGGCCATGATGGAGTCCAGCCGCCAGGTCATTCTGGGCATAGACAGCCACAAATTCGACAATACTGCCTTCCTGACCGTGGGCGAGGTAAAGCAGCTCAACGCCATCGTCACCGACGCGCCCCCCGCCCCCGGCTGGCCGGAGTTCCTGGCAGAGCAGGGCGTGGAGCTGGTGGTTCCCGATTAGCCCGGTACATATGCCCATATCAAAGGCTCGGCAACCGGACATGGCTGCCGAGCCTTTGATTTTTCTGTTTCTGCCTATAAACAACCATGTTATATGCAGAAACGTCTGCCTTCTCAGGGATTTACCACCCGCTTGGGCACACGGCCCTCGGCGACGGCCTGGACGTCCTCCCAAATCATCGCGTAGCTTCGGCGGAAGCTTGCGGCGGTAATGCCGCCGATGTGCGGGCTGAAAAGGATGCGCCCCGCCAGCTCCTCCGATACCTGGAGCAGCGGATGGTCGGTCTGCACCGGCTCATGGTCTAAGGTGTCCAGCCCCGCCATGTGAAGACGCCCGCTTTGCAGCGCCTCTATCAGCGCCGCATCGTTCACAAGCTCGCCCCGGGAGGTGTTCACAAAACAGGCCCCCTCCCGCATGGACGCAAAAAACGCCCTGTCCGCCATGCCTGTGGTATGCTCGTTCACGGGCAGGTGAAGGCTCACAATGTCGCTCCGGCCCAAAAGCTCCTCCATCGGCAGATACTGCACGCCGAGCTGCTCCTCCTCCTGCGGGGAAAGCGGCGAGCGCTTATAATAATAGATGCGCTCCACACCATGCGCCCGCAAAAGCGCCGCTGTGCTCCGGGCGATGCTGCCGAACCCCACGAGGCCGACGGCGCAGTCGGCAAGCTCCCGCAGGTCGCCGCGCAGCATATACCCCTCCTTTACGGCAATCTGCCGTCCCTCACGGACGGCCCGGTCGTTGGCCGTCACATTGCGGAGCATACCCAGCATGAGCAGAACCGTCTGCTCCGCCACGGCGCGGGCATTGGCCCCCTGGCAGTTGCAGACATAAATCCCCCGCTCCCTGGCGGCCTGAAGGTCGATGCCGTTATAGGCCACACCCTCGGAATGTATCAGCCGCAGCCGGGGCATACCGTCCATCAGCGCCGCCGGGACAGACGCCACAGCATCCGCCACGATGACCTCCGCGTCCCCCGCGAGGGCCAGGTATTCCTCCGTAGAGAGGCCCATATAGGCGTCCGCTGTCTCCACCCGGGAGAGATAGCTCTCCGGGGCGGAATACCGCTCCATGTTTCCCTTTTTCCCAATGTGCAAAACCTTCATGGCCGTTCCCTCCTGCCAGTATTCATCTCTTCTGAGGGATAGTATAGCATACTTTGGACAGAATTGCACCGGCAGCAAAACAAACGCCGCTTTGTCTTGTAAACCGGCCGTTTGTATGATACAATGGCCCCGGCCATGACGTGCCGCAGATATTTTCCTTGTTTCAGAGAGGATTTTATTATATGATAGAAAACATGAACATGACCGACGCCATCATTTCCATCACCGGCATCCAGCATGACGCCTCTGGCCAGCGGGACGAGGTAAACCTCATCACCGCCGGGCAGTACGGCTTTGAGGACGGGCGGGTATGCTTCACCTATGAGGAGAGCGACCTGACCGGCCTGGACGGTACGCAGACGACGTTTTCCGTCAGCCCCATGGGCGTCGTCCTCCGGCGGGAAGGCTCCACCGTCTCCGAGATGCTATTCGAGCAGGGGAAGAAGCACTTCATCCTCTGCGAAACGCCCTTCGGTAGCGCCGCCTTGGGCGTGGACACCCGCCGCGTCAAAACCTCCCTGGGCGAGCACGGCGGCGACATGGAACTAGATTACAACGTTGACCTGAACAACACCCCCGTGGGGCGGAATCATTTCAAAATCAATGTGAAAGAGAGCAAACATGGCAGACCTAATTGAACAGGCAAAGAGCGGGATAGATGGACTTATCCGCGCCGCCGTCCCGACCCTGGCCCAGACGCCCGGCTCTGTGGGCATCCCTAAAAACACACAAAACGGCGATTTTGCCGCCAATCACGCTATGGCCGGGGCCAAGGCCGCCGGCATGGCGCCCCGAAAGCTGGCGGAGGAGATTCTCTCCCATCTGTCGCTGGAGGGCACCTGGTACACCGGCGCGGAGACCGCAGGCCCCGGCTTTTTGAACTTCCGCCTGGGCGACGACTGGTATTCCGACGTGCTGAACGCCGTCGCGGCGGAGGGCGCGGCCTATGGCCGGGCGGACGCACGAAACGGCAAGCGCGTCATGGTGGAATTTGTCTCCGCAAACCCCACCGGCCCCATGACCATCGGGAACGCACGGGGGGGCGTTCTGGGCGACACCATGGCCTCCGTGCTGGACTGGGCCGGATGGGACGTGTGGCGGGAGTTCTATGTGAACAACGCCGGTCACCAGGTGGAGCTTTTTGGCCGCTCCGTAGAGGCCCGGTATTTGCAGATTATCCAGGGCGAGGACGCGGTGGAGTTTCCCGACAACGGCTATCACGGGGACGATATTCGCGCCATGGCCCAGGAGATATACGACGCTGAGGGGGACAAATACCTCCATATGTCCGCTGAGGAGCGGCAGAAGGCGTTTATTGATTACGGCATCCCTAAAAACATCCAGCGTATGCGGGACGACCTGGAGCGCTACGGCATAAAATTTGACCGCTGGTTCCTGGAAACGGAGCTGCACGACTCCGGCTATGTGGCCGAGACCATCGACATTCTCACCCAGGCGGGCCACACCTATGAAAAGGACGGCCAGCTCTGGCTGAAAAACACGGACTTCGGCGCGGACAAGGACGAATGTATGCGCCGCGCAGACGGCACCTGGACATATTACGCCGTGGACATCGCCTATCACCGCAACAAATTCGTGGAGCGGGGCTTCGACCGGGTGATAGACGTCTGGGGCGCCGACCACCACGGCCACGCCATCCGCTTCGGCTCCACCATGACCTGCCCGGAACTGGGCCTGAACGGCCGGGCGCTGGATTTCCTCATCATGCAGATGGTGCGCCTGACCCGCAACGGCGAGACGGTGAAGGTCTCCAAGCGGACGGGCAAGGCCCTGACCCTCGCGGATTTGATGGACGAGATTGGCCGCGACCCCTGCCGGTATTTCTTCAACGCCAGCCCCGGCAGTCATCTGGAATTTGACCTCGACCTGGCCGTGCGGCAGGACAGCGAAAACCCCGTCTATTATGTCCAGTACGCTCACGCCCGCATCCAGTCTCTGCTGTCCATGCTCGCAGCGGACGGATACAAGCCCGCGGAAAAGGCGGACGCCTCACTTCTCACCGCGCCCCAGGAGCGCGAGCTTATCAAGGCCCTCGCCTCCTTCCCCGGCGAGATTCGCCAGGCCGCCCAGGAGCTTGACCCCTCCCGCATCAACAAATACGCCACAGAGGTCGCCTCCCGGTTCCACAAGTTCTATAATGCCTGCCGCATCCGCGGCGAGGAGGAAAGCCTCGTCCGCGCCCGACTCCTTCTGGCCGCCGACACCGGCATCGTGCTGGAAAACGCCCTCGGCATCCTGGGCGTCACCGCGCCCGACAGTATGTGACGGTCGCCCTATAGCCAAAGCACAGGCATCTTGACATCCAACATCGCTCCCTCCCTTTGGGCTGGGAGCGTTTTTTGCTTTTGTTATTTCTAAGCAAGCAGTTTGTCACCCTATAACCAATAACCCCAAAATGAAAAAAAATTGCATATCTGAATGTTCCAATATCCGAAACATAGCCAAAAATGCCAATTTTCTTTCATTTTTCCGTTGACTTTTCATCAATAACAAGGTATTATATTTATAATAAGAAAAAAGAATCACAACAGAAAGGAAGGGGAATACTAGTGAAGTCAACAGGAATCGTGCGCAAGGTGGACGAGCTGGGCCGCATCGTTCTGCCCATTGAGCTGCGCCGCTCGCTGGACATTGCGGAAAAGGACACGCTGGAAATATCCGTCACGGACGATACTATCCTGCTGAAAAAGCATCAGGCATCCTGTGTCTTCTGTTCCAGCACTAGAAATGTCGTCAGCTATAAGGGCAAAAACGTCTGCCCAGCCTGCGTGCAGGAGCTGACAGCGCTGATTTGACTGCTGCCCGGCGCCATACGGCCTCCGGCGATGTCCTTCGCCGGGGGCCGTATGGCGCAAAAAATGATTTGACAGAAGTCCTTGGCTGTGCTATTATATTTTAGCCGCTTTGAAAGGGGTTTTCTCAAGTCGGCCTATGGCCGCCCCCGGGACAGCGAGCCCGAAAGGAAGGAAAAACAAAACCACAATGAAGCACGCAATCATCGAGACCGGCGGCAAGCAGTACCGCGTGGCCGAGGGCGACGTTATCTTTGTCGAGAAGCTGGACGCCGAGGAAGGCGCCGCCATCAAGTTCGACAAAGTCCTGGCCCTCATCGGCGAGGAGGACAGCACCTTCGGCGCCCCCTACATTCAGGGCGCGACCGTCTCCGCCACCGTCGTGAAGCAGGGCCGGGCCAAAAAGATCCGGGTTTACAAAATGAAGCCCAAAAAGGGCTATCGCAACACCAAGGGCCATCGTCAGCCTTACACCAAGGTTGAGATCGGCGCCATCGGCTGACAGCAGGAGGTAATTCATCATGGCACATAAAAAGGGCGGCGGCTCCACCAAAAACGGGCGCGACAGTAATTCCAAACGTCTGGGCGCAAAGCGGGCGGACGGTCAGTTTGTCCTGGCCGGCAACATCCTGGTGCGCCAGCGCGGCACAAAAATCCACCCCGGCACCAACGTGGGCATCGGCGGCGACGACACGCTTTACGCCAAGGCGGACGGCATCGTTCGTTTTGAGCGCATGGGCGCTGACCGCAAAAAGGTCTCCGTTTACGAGGTTCAGCAGTAATTATCAAACAACAAGGGGCGGTTTTATCAACCGCCTCTTTTCTTTTTATGCGTGGTGTTGACAAATGTTTGTAGATAAAGTGACCATAACGGTAAAGGCCGGGGACGGCGGCAACGGCGCCGTGGCCTTCCACCGGGAAAAATATGTCGCCTCCGGCGGGCCGGACGGCGGCGACGGGGGCCGCGGCGGCGACATCATCGTCAAGGTTGACCCCTCCATGTCCACGCTGATGGACTTCCGCTATAAGCGGAAATTCACCGCCGGAAACGGTATGCCCGGCCAGGGCAAGCGCTGCTCCGGCAAGGACGGCACGGACGTGATTCTCCGGGTGCCGAAAGGCACGCTCATAAAGGACAAGGAGACCGGCGGGGTCATGCAGGATATGTCCGCCGCGGACAGCTTCATCCTGGCCCGCGGGGGCCGGGGAGGCTGGGGCAACAAGCACTTCGCCACCCCCACCCGGCAGACGCCGCGCTTTGCAAAGCCCGGCCTGCCCGGCGAGGCGCGGGAGGTCGTTCTGGAGCTGAAGCTTCTCGCGGATGTGGGTCTTGTGGGCTTTCCCAATGTGGGAAAATCCACTCTGCTGTCCGTTGTGAGCCGCGCCCACCCCAAGATAGCGGACTATCCCTTTACCACGCTCTATCCGAACCTCGGCGTGGTCTACGCTGGAGAGGGCAGCAGCTTCGTCATGGCGGACATCCCCGGCATTATCGAGGGAGCCAGCGAGGGCGCGGGTCTCGGCCACGATTTTCTGCGCCATATCGACCGGTGCCGCCTGCTCATTCATGTGGTGGACGTTTCCGGCAGCGAAGGGCGCGACCCTATCGCGGACTTTGAGGCCATCAACGCCGAGCTGCGGGAATATAACCCGGAGCTTGCCTCCCGGCCCCAGCTCGTCGCCGCGAACAAATGCGACGTTCTGGGCGACGACCGGCAGCTGCTGGACGATTTCCGCGCCTATGCGGAGGGCAAGGGCTATACGGTATACGAAATTTCCGCCGCCGCCCATCAGGGC
>JAJQHT010000163.1 GCA_021199595.1 Oscillospiraceae bacterium | reverse complement strand
CCGGGTCATAGGAGGGGGAGGACACCATGCAGAGAATCTGCCCCGTCTCATAATTATAGACAAGCACGGCCCCCTTTCTTCCGTTCAGCGCATTATAAGCGGTCACGTTCAGATCCGCGTCGATGGAGATCTTCACCGTGCCCCCGCCGGTGGTTGTGCCGGTGAGAAGGCTGTAACTCACAAGCTCCGAGCGGAAGGCGTTCAGCGCCCCGGTGCCGATGTTTCCGTCCACATCCCCCACCACATGAAGGCAGGCGGTGCGCACGGCGCTGCTGTCCGCATAGGAAATGCCGCCCTCGCTGGCCGCGGCCAGAACCACGTCGTTTCTGTCCGTGACGGAGCCGCTGTTCAGAGAGCCGTTTGTGTAAACGCTGTCATTTGCATAAAAGGAGGCCCAGTCGCCCCCGTCCCGGACGAGGCGGAAGATATAGACGCCCATCCCCACCAGGATTAGGGCCATCAAAATCAAAACGGCAGCTGCCCGGTTGGGAACTTTTTTCATCGGTTATCCTCCCTGTAGGGGCGGCCTCGCTGAGTCCTCCGGCGGTCGGTATCTCTGTCCGGGCCATACGCGCCGTAGCGGTCGCGGCCCTCATCCTCCGGCTCCTCCACGCCCACGCCGCCGGAGAATTTCTCGGGCCGTTTTACGGCGAAGCTGCCTCTGGCCCTGGTGTCGCAGCCCTTGACGAAAGCCAGCAGCATCCAGCAGGACAGCAGGCTGCTGCCGCCGCGGGACACAAAGGGGAAGGTGACGCCGGTGAAGGGCAGAATGTCCATGGAGCCGAATATGTTCAGCGCCATCTGGGTCATCATAACGGTGACGGAGGCCGCCGCCGCAATGACGAAATAGGAGGAGCGGCCGGCCGAGGCGTTTTTCACCACAAAGCCCGCCAGAGCCAGGATGGAGGCCACACAGCAAAGGCCGGTGATCAGTCCCAGCTCCTCGCACACCACGCCGAAGACCATGTCCGTGTCCCCGGCGGTCACGTCCACCAGCCAGCCGTTGCCGGAGCCTTGCCCGAACAGTCCGCCGCTCGCGGCGGCGCTCATGGCCCGCACCTGCTGATAGCCTGTGTCATAAATATCCTCCCAGGCGTGGCCCCAGGTCTGGAAGCGGGCCAGCACATAGGGCCGGGCGGACAGCACCACCATGATGGCCAGGGCCGCCCCGCCGATGGCCAGGAAAAGGGTGGCGAAGCTGCCGGAGCGCATAAAGGAGATGACCAGGAAGGTGACGAAAAATACCAGGGCCGCCCCAAAGTCCCCCATCAGAGCCATGGCCCCCACGCAGACGGCGGAAAAGCCGATATAGAAAATCAGGTTTTTGTTCACGAACAGCCGCTCCAGGGTGGCAGCGCTGGCATAAATATACAGCACCTTCACAAATTCCGAGGGCTGAATGGAGAAGCCGCCGATGGTGATCCAGTTCTGGGCGCCGTATGTCACCTGGGCGAAAATCAGGTTGATGGCAAGCAGGACGACGGAGGCCCCGGCGGCGACCATGTTCAGGGATTTTGTCCGCTTCAGATCCCGGATCCACAGGCCCAGAATCAGAAACAGCACGATACCCGCCAGGATGAAAATCACCTGCTTTATCATGGAGCTTGCGTCCGGCACAGAGGATGCCGCCACGCTCAGGCCGATGGTGGTCAGGAAAAAGCCCAGGGTCTCCGGCTCAAAGCCCGTCTGCCCGGAGGCCCGCAGAACACAGAAATACACCCACTGGGCGGCGCACAAAATGCCGAAGGCCATGGCAACGCTCGTCCCCGCGTCCTCGTTATAGGTCATCTGCTGCAAAACGAGAAGGATTTGCAGCACCGTGAGAAGCAGCATCGTGGCCCCGGGGCGCACCCGGCGGCCCGGCGCATGGCGATATTTCAGCAGAGCGGCCCGCTCCTGCTCCGTCAGGTCTACGAACCGGGCGGAGACGCGCCCCAGGGTCAGCACGTCCGCATCGGCGATAGCCGCGCCGCCGGCTGTCACCTGCTCGCCGTTTACATAGGTGTCCCCCCGGCCCAGGTTATAGACCGTCCACCCTCCGGCGGCGTCCCGTATCAGACAGGCGTGAAGCTTCTCCACCGAGGGGTCGTTCAGCTGCCCGTCTACGGATTTGGCCCGGCCCAGAATACACTCCCAGTGGCGCAGAGGCACCATGATCTCCCCCGGCAGGTAGAGATAGGCCCAGGTCTCCGGCTCATATCGTTCCTGGAGCATACTGCGTATGCACCGCGTCACGATGGCCACGCACACTAGCGGCAGAATATACCGGGACAGAGCTGCCAGCCACGGGGCGGTCTCCCCAAAAATCAAGCGCAAAAGATCCAACAGTCCACCTTCCTTGTGGCGGCCTGTTTAAAAAAACAGGCAAAAAGTTCATACAATCCAGTTGACATTATACAATTTAATAACTAAGATGTAAACCATGAAGCACAAAACAGTTTTTTGGGCGCTGCTGTTCGCGGCGCTGGCCGCCGTGAGCGCGGGGGTATATCTGCTCCGCGCACCGGGCGGCACGGAGGCCGTGGTCTATGTAAACGGGGAGGAATACCAGCGGATCGACCTGTCCGCCGTGGCGGTTCCTTATGAGTTCACCATCGAGACGGAGGACGGCTATAACACCGTCCGGGTCAGCCACGGAGCCATCGAGGTCATAGAGGCGGACTGCGACGAGCAGGTCTGCGTCAACCAGGGACAGATAACGGACGGGGCAGTACCCATTGTATGCCTGCCTCACCGGATCGTGATACAGATAGAGGACGAGGGATGAAACGGACGCAAAAGCTTGTATTCATGGCGCTGCTGACAGCCATCAGCCTGTGCGTATGGCTCATAGAGGCACAGATTCCCCTGCCCATCCCGGTGCCGGGGGTGAAGCTGGGCCTTGCCAGCGTCGTCACCCTGACGGCCATGGCCCTGCTGGGGCGGCGGGAGGCGCTTTGCGTGCTGCTGGTGCGCATCGTCCTCTCCTCTATGTTCGCGGGGAGCTTTTCCGTCATTTTGTTCTCTCTGGCGGGCGGGCTACTCTCCTGGGCGGTCATGGCCCTGACCATAGGCCTGTTCGACGAAAAGAGGCCCTGGGTCGTCAGCATCCTGGGGGCCATCGGCCACAATGCCGGTCAGCTTCTGGCCGCCGCCGGGGTCATGAAATCCGCCGCCGTGCTGTGGTACGGCCCGGCGCTGCTGTGCGCCGCCATCGTCACCGGCGCTTTCACCGGGGTCGCGGCCCTGTATCTCATCCGCGCCCTGCGGAAGCACTTGAATTTGTTTAAATAAGATTACTATATAAGGAGCGAAAAACCGTGTCAATCAATCGAAAAGCCATGAAGCAGGGCGCAAAGGACGCCATCCGCCAGACAAGGCCCCGCCCCATCTGGGTAACGCTGGCGCTGACCCTTGTGCTGATGCTGCTGACCGTCCTGACGCTGGTCATAGACGGAGAGTGGGCGGCCTACATGGAGATGTACCAGGCCGCGCTGGAGGGTGTGGCCCTCTATGTGGAGCCGAGCGGCACCACAAGCTTCTGGGGGTGGCTGCTGAGCATCGCCCTCGAGATCATGACCATAGAGCTGACCATGGGCTTCGTGCTGTACGCCATGCGGGTCTCCCGTCTGGAAAAGCCCGGTTTCGGGGATTTGTTCGATTCCTTTGGGATGTTTTTCCGGGTCATATGGATCTACATCCTGCCGAGCCTGCTGCTGGCCCTGTGGTCGCTGATTTACGCGATACCGGCGGCGGCCCTGGCCGTGCTGGTGGACGGCTACTGGCCGCTGGTAGTCTGCCTGCCCCTGCTGATTCCCATGATCCGGGCCAATTACGGCTATCGCCAGGCCACGTATCTCATGTTCGACCACCCGGAAATGACCTGTATGCAGTGCATCCGCATGAGCAGGGACATGATGGACGGCCACAAGTGGGAGCTGTTCAAGCTGGATCTGAGCTTCCTCGGCTGGTACCTGCTGAGCCTGATCCCCTTCGTGGCTCTGTGGGTGACGCCCTACACCGCGGTCACCCGCGCGAGATACTTTGACGCGGTGAACCAGGACTACGCCGCCAAGCGCCCCGCGCAGGAGATTCCTCCCGTGGAACCTCCGACCGTATAAAGAACACAAGGGGCTTTATCAAAGCGTTCATTTGATAAAGCCCCTCGTACCATAGCATTGGCTCTTTATGGTTTTAGTATGCCGTGTTATACGATCGGAACTGGGCGGGCTTTGGCCGGAAGTGGATGCCGGAGACGATGCCCATGGCCGCAAAGGTTGAAAACAGAGACGAGCCGCCATAGCTGAAAAAGGGCAGCGTCAGGCCGATGACCGGGGTCAGACCGATGCACATACCGATGTTTTCAAACATCTGGAAGGTGAGCATGGCGGCCACGCCAAAGCAGATAAGCATACCCATGGTGCTGTTGGAGCGCAGCCCCACCACAATGCAGCGGATGATGATGGCCAGCAGCAGACCAATCACCACGAGGCAGCCAATCATGCCCAGCTCCTCTCCGATGGCGGCGAAGATATAGTCCGCGTGCTTGCTCGCGATGGCCTCAGACTGCGTCTGAGAGCCCTGGTAAAGCCCGGTGCCGGTCAGGCGGCCGGAGGCCAGGGCCAGCTTGGCATGGGTCTGCTCCCACGTGATGCCGTAGCCGTCCGGATCCACCACGTCCGGGATATATGGGGCCAGGATGCGCTCCTTCTGGTTTGTCGTCAGGACGTTATTCCAGGCGATAGGAATGACCACCGCCATGGCCGCCGCGCCGAACACAAACCAGTACAGCTTCAGCTCGGAGGCAAAGGCCATGACCAGGAAGATGAAAAAGAACACCAGCGCACTGCCCAAATCGTCCGACACACCCAGCAGCAGCACGAACAGAAAGCCAAAATGCAGCACAATCTGCAACACGGACAGCGGCGCGCTCAGCGAGCGGTATTCCTTCAAATAGGCCATATGCTTGGCCGACAGGACGATATAGATGACCTTGACCACCTCGGAGGGCTGTATGCCGATGCCGAGAAAGCGAATCCAGCCCTTGTTGCCGGTATCGCCGGCGATACCGAAGGGAATCAGCAGCAGAAGCAGACCCACCTCTACCACCAGCAGCAGCGGCCACTGGTCGGAGATGATGTCGATATCGATGACGGTGAAGATAAAATACAAAACAATGCCAATCAACAGCGCAAATACCTGGACGGAGACATAGGATGCCGACCCCCAGGAGCTTGTGGCGCTGGATATGACGACGATACCCAGGATGGAGGCGGCCAGACACAGCGCAAACAGCAGCATATCCGCCCGCTTTAAAAAATCCCGCACATCGGAAAGCTTTAGCTTCAAGAGCCTGTCCTCCTTCCGGCACAGGGCTGTGCAGCCCGCTGAAGAGAGCCTCCCGCCCATGGACGCGGGGGCCGAAAATTTATTCGCCCACCCATTATAACACGACCGGCAAAATAACGCAAATTCACCCTACAAGGAAAAGAGGGAACCCCATGAATGAACACGCAGGACACCGGGACCGAATGAGAAAACGCTTTATGGAGCATGGCCTGGACAATTTTGACGACCACAATGTTTTGGAGATGCTGCTTTTCTACGCCCTGCCCCGGAAGGACACAAACCTTTTGGCCCATCACCTTCTGGATGCCTTCGGCACCCTGGCCGGCGTGTTCGACGCGTCGCCGGAGGCGCTGATGACCGTCGATGGCATTGGGGAAAACGCAGCTGGGCTGATACGGCTGGTGCCGGAGACGGCCCGCCGGTATCTCATCAGCAAGGCCGAGCCTGTCGGCGCCCTGTCGAACAGCGAAACGGCGGGACGGTATCTCATCCCACGCTTTTTCAACCGCAGCAATGAGGAGATCTATATGATCTGCCTAGACGCCGCCCTGAAGGTTCTGGACTGCCGCCTGATCAGCCAGGGCAGCGCCTGCTACGCCAATATCAGCGTCCGCAGAGTTGTGCAGCTGGCCCTGAGCCAAAACGCCTCCGCCGTCATTCTGTCCCACAATCACACCTGCGGCATTGCCCTGCCCTCCAGGGAAGATGTGGACACCACCATACGCATCCGAAGCGCCCTGGCGCTGGTGGAGGTAACGCTGGTAGACCACATCATTGTGTCTGGGTTCGACTTCGTCTCTATGTCGGACAGCGGTTTTCTTGACAAATCGTCGTGACCATTGCAGGATTTTTTCCATCGTCCTGCATGATTCGCGCAAATTCGAGGCTCTTCCCCAAAATTCGCCGGATTATGTAGTCTGATTTTTTGATACAATTTGTTTCTGGACACGTTTCGCAAATTGGATAAAAATGGTAATTTTCCCTCAATCCATTCCCGCCAAAGGAAAAATTGATTGTTGAAATCTCTGTTGAAAATGTCGATAACTTCCTGCATTAGTTCCAGGTTATAGAATTATGTCAAATCTTCACTGCCCGCGCCGGCAGCCCGCAAACCGTTTGCACACCTAAAAAATTTCGCCGCCCCGCCTTGCCGCTCGGACGAAAAAATTGGAAAATTTTGTAAAAAATTCTGTATCAAATCGTGCATTTTCTCTCTCGTAATACAATTTGTTATCGCCCGTCCCGGACAGAAAAAAGCACGCCGCGATTTTTCCTTCGCGGCGCGCTTTTTGTGTTTTCTCTCAACGGCAGAGCTTCACAGGCGCTTATGCCTCCGGCGGCTGTGTAAGCTCCTCCAGGAGCTGATAAAATTCCGGCCAGCGGCGCTTCAGACTGACAGGCCGCCCCCCATCCGCCAGGAAGCAGTGGACGCTCTCAGCAGTGCAGACGGTTTCCCCGTCCACAGTCATGGTATAGCCCAGAGTCAGCTTCGCGGCCTTCAGCTCCCGGATGGAAACGGCGATCTCAAGCACATCCGGGAAGGTTGTACTGCGCCGGTACTGGCAGTTCACGCTCAGCACAGGAGAGGCCAGCCCCTCCCGCTCCATGCGGTCATAGCCCCAGCCCAGCTGATCCATAAAGTCGATCCGGGCCTCCTCCATATAGTGCAGGTAGTTGGCGTGGTGCGTCACCTGCATTTTGTCCGTCTCATAATACTGTACCTTTCGGCGATATGGCGATATGGAAATCATGGCTTCAGAAACTGTCCCTCATTTTCTTCTCGGTTTTATTCCCCCACTTGACCTTCGGCTCCTTGTGCTCCAGCAGGCGGAAAATGCTGCCCCGGTTGCGCCAGACAATCACAATAGCCATGAACAGCGCCAGCGTACCGGCAAGGCCCTTCAGGTTCTCAGCGGAGACAAATATCCAGGCAGCAGGAGCGCCCGCCACGCAGGCGCACAGTCCCGCCAGGGATACATATTGAGAAAAGGCAATCACGATGATGTATACGGCGGAGACCACCAGGCCCACCCGCCAGTCCGCCAGCCACAGGGTTATCAGACAGCAGATGATGCCCTTGCTGCCCCGGAGCTTGTTCTGGATGGGGTAGATGCTCCCCAGCGTCAGGCAGAAGCCGGCAAACAGCTTGCCGATGACCGGGAACCCATCCCCGGGGATGGACAGCAGCAGCGCCCCCAGCAGCACGGCGATGACGCCCTTGAGGATGTCCACGCCCATGACGGCCAGGCCCCACCGTTCCCCGAACACATGGGTGAAGTTCGCATAGCTGGCTCTGCCGTTTCCCATCCGGCGCAGATCCTTGCCGAACACGAACCGCGCCAGCAGCACGGGGCTGTTCAGCGCGCCCAGAGCATAGGCGATAACGGCGATGAGTATGAGAAGAACGGGTATCATTCTTGGTCTCCTTTCTGTCGGATCGTCAGCTTCACCGGCGTTCCCTCCAGGCCAAAGGCGGCCCGGATACGGTTTTCTATATATCTCTGATAGGAGAAGTGGAACAGCTCCCGGCTGTTGCAGAAAATGACAAAGTGAGGCGGCTTGACCCCGGTCTGGGTCATATAGTAGACCTTCAGGCGGCGGCCCTTGTCCGTGGGAGGCTGCTGCCGGGCCTGCGCGTCCGCAAGGACGTTATTGAGGGTTCCCGTGCTGATGCGCATGGACGCCTGCTCGTTCACATTATTTATCATCTCAAATATACGCCCTGTGCGCTGTCCCGTCAAGCAGGAGATGAACAGAACCGGGGCGTAGTCCATGAAGGACAGATCCCGCTTCACCGCCTGGCGCATACGCTCCATGGTGTTGGTCTCCTTCTCCACTAGATCCCACTTGTTCACCACGATGATGCTGGCCTTGCCTGCCTCATGGGCAAGCCCGGCGATTTTTGTGTCCTGCTCCGTGACGCCCTCTCTCGCGTCCAGCATGATAAGGCACACGTCGCTGCGCTCGATCGCAAGCTGCGCACGCATGACGGAAAACTTCTCCACCCGGTCGTTCACCTTGGATTTCCGGCGAATGCCGGCAGTGTCGATGAAAAGATAGCTGCCGTATTGGTTCTCCAGCGGGGTGTCCACCGCGTCCCGGGTGGTGCCCGGCATATCCGCCACGATGACCCGGTTTTCTCCCAGCAGCCGGTTGATGAGGGAGCTTTTGCCGACGTTCGGCTTTCCTATCACCGCCACACGGACAACGTCCGGGTCGTCCTCTTCCTCCTCCGGCGGGGGGAAGTGGGCCACGCACGCGTCCAGCAGGTCGCCGGTGCCGTGGCCATGGACGGCGGAGACGGGGATGGGATCCCCTAGGCCCAGGTTATAAAACTCATAAAAAGCCGGGTCGTTCGGGCCGGTGGCGTCCATTTTGTTCACTGCCAGCACCACGGGCTTTCCGCTGCGCTGGAGCATATTGGCGACATCCTGGTCTGCGGCGGTGATACCTGTGCCGATCTCTGTCACCAGCACGATCACGTCCGCCGCGTCGATGGCGAGCATGGCCTGCTCGCGCATGAAGAGGAGTATTTCGTTGGAGGTATTCGGCTCAATGCCGCCGGTGTCCACAATATCAAAGCTGCGGCCCGCCCACTCGCAGGGCGCATACAGCCGGTCGCGGGTCACGCCGGGGGTATCCTCCACAATGGACAGCCGACGCCCAGCCAGGCGGTTGAACAGGTGGCTCTTGCCCACGTTCGGGCGGCCCACGATGGCCACCAGGGGTCTGCTCATGCTATCGCCTCCTTTTTTTACATTCATTTTTGATAAAAAGCAGGCTTTTTATATAATATACTACTTTTATCGCTTAATTTCAACAGATAGCACAGTAGGGACGGTGGTAACCGTCCCAAAAAATTTTTAAATCGTGGTATGCCAGCAAAAAGGGAGGCAAAAGCCCCCCTGCTTTGCGGTAATTAGTTCTCCTCCACGGCGATGACCTGACGTCCGTCATACTGGCCGCAGGACGGGCACACGCGGTGAGGCTGATGATACTCGCCGCAGTTGGGGCAGGCCACCAGCTTGGGAAGGCTCAGCTTCCAGACGCTGGAGCGCCGCTTGCTCTTTCTGGCATGGGATACTTTTCTCTTAGGGACTGCCATTGCTCACACCTCCTGTATTATCATCCAGAAGCTGTCCCAGGACAGCCAATCTTGGATCTGTTGGCTTTTTGCAGTCGCATGGGCCGTCGTTCAGGTTCCTGCCGCAGGTAGGGCACAGGCCCTTACAGTCCTCCCGGCACAGGAATTTCTGGTCTGTGTCCAGGATGAAGCAGGTCTCCAGCACGTCGCCCACGTCCACATTGTCCCCCTCCAGGGGGAACAGGTCGGGGTCGTCCGCATCCTCCGCGTCCGCCTGGAGCGTGACCCGGAACTGCCGGGACACGGGCCGCCGGAACTCCGCGGCGCACCGATCGCAGCAAAGGGTCATATCCGCCTCCACAAGAGCGTCCATTTCCAGGATGCCGGCGGTATTTTTCACCTGGCCCTCCGCCGTCACCGGGCCGTTGAAGGCAACAAGACCGGCAAAGGAGAGCCGCTGCGTATTCAGCTCGCACCGAAAGGGCACACGGCCCCCGGGCATTTCGATGATTTCATGCAAATCTAAAAGCATGGGACAAACCTCACATAGTCGCCAAAATATTATAAATTAATAGAGTCCCATTGTCAACCTTATTTTTTCGTGATAAGATATTTTCATGAGAGAATTTATTGTTACAAAAAACGACAGCGGCCAGCGGCTTGACCGTTTTGCCGCAAAAATGGCCCCGGCACTGCCGTCCTCGCTGCTCCAGCGGTATTTCCGCACCAAGGACATCAAAATCAACGGTCACTGGGCCAGGCCGGACGCCAGGGTACAGACAGGGGACGCGGTGCGCCTGTATATCCCGGAGGAGTTTTTCACCCCCCGGCGGGAGGAGCGGCGGGATCTGGCCGCCATCCGGCCCCGGCTTGACATTCTCTATGAGGACGAGCACATCCTCCTCGTAAACAAGCAGCCAGGCGTTTTATGCCACGCCGCCGGAGGCTGGCAGCCGGATACCCTCCTGGCCCAAATCCAGGCCCACACCTACCAGTCCGGCCAATGGGATCCCGCGGCGGAAAACAGCTTCACCCCCGCCCTTTGCAACCGCATCGACCGGGGCACCGGCGGCATCGTCATCGCCGCCAAGACCGCCCCCGCCCTCCGGGCCATGGACGAGAAGATACGGGCCAGAGAGGTGGAAAAGGAATATCTCTGCGTCTGCCTGGGTGCGCCAAAGCCCGCCGCCGGGCGGCTGGAGGGGTGGCTTTTCAAGGACGCGGTGAAAAACCAGGTCTATATAAAGCCCCGCCAGGAGCCGGGGACGAGCCTGGCCATCACGGACTATCAGACGCTGGAGAGCCGAAACGGACTGTCTCTGGTGTCCTGCCGCCTGCACACGGGCCGCACCCATCAGATACGGGTGCAGATGGCCCACGCAGGCTGGCCTCTGCTGGGCGACGGCAAATATGGCCGGGAGCGGATAAACCGCCAGCATGGCGAGAGCCGGCAGCTGCTGTGGAGCTGGCGGCTGACCTTCCGCTTCCAGAGCGCCGCCCCGCCGCTGGATTATCTGAACGGCCAGAGCTTTTCCGTCCTCTCTGTGCCGTTCGTGGAAAAATATTTCCCGGGGGCTGCATATTGATATTGACAAAGCCCCCCTGTATTTGCTAAAATAAATCGTCTCAATTGGAAATTATCGAAAGAGTCTTTCCGAAGCAGGATGCGACCGCCGTTTCCCTGAAACGGCCAAGGCCAGACGGACAGCCGGGTCGAATGCCGAATACCGCACGTGCGGTGGCAACTTCTGTTGCCTTATTGATTGAGTTAAAAGCTCAAGTTTTATAAGTTGGTATACTTAAAACCAGTGCCACGGGG
>JAJQHT010000127.1 GCA_021199595.1 Oscillospiraceae bacterium | reverse complement strand
GACCTTGGCCTGTGGAAAAAGCTCATGATATTCCGTCTGGGCCTGCACCGCCATGGAATAACTGCCGGACAGGGAGCTTGTGATGGTGAGGGCAAAGATTTCGTCCGCGCCCTGGAAGGCGTCCAGCCAGTCCGCCACGTTGGGACAGGAGGTGCCTGATTTGCCCTTGTAGTCCTGGAGATAGTCAAGCATTCCAGATAAATCGAGGCTTTCGTCGTCCACGTATTCCCGCTCTCCCGCAATGATTTTCAGCGGGACAGAGGCAAAATCCATCCCCTCCAATGTCAGCATATTGGCGGAGGAATCAGACACGATTCTGCGTTTCATTGGCAAAACCTCCCATTCAAAATGGCATTACCTGTTTTTTAAAACCAGATAACGCAATCATAGCAGGTTTATTGTAGCCTGTCAACCGGTTTTTGAGACTATATTATTAAGTTTTTGAAAACAAGTTGTGACGAACGCACGCCGACGGTCATTTGGGGCGCGGTTTAATGGGGTAACTTAAACGCGGCGCGGGAATAATCCCTCGCTGTGACTTACAAAAACTTCCATGTAGGAATAAACGCCATCCTATATGGAAGTTTTTGGATATTTCAAAATCAAGACTGGGGTGGAATAGGCGGTATCGTATTTGCAAATAAGCCTTTCAGATCTGCTATCGTATCAGCATTGGCCCATTGTGACATATCATTTTTCCGTACCAAGCTATCAGCTATCGGCCATTCATACACCTCTTTAGCTGGTCAATGTCTTCTTGGGTATCAAGGATGTGCATCCTGGCATGACAATTTGGGCAAAGCGCAACTGTATTGTCGAGACTATCTGAGCCACCTCTTGAAAGCCAAACCACATGATGAACCTCAAGATAGGCTTCTCCGTCTTTGCCCTTAAAAGGAGCCGCATTGCCACAGAGCTGGCACATTCCTTGCGCTCTTATCTTAGTTTCCTTTTTTACTTCCTCACTTCGGGCGTATGCAAATGATTGTGTAAAGTATTTTTTCGGAAGTCGTTCCAAACGTATTTCAAGTTCAGAGCCATACTTGTTGACCCAATCATCAAATCGTTTTTCTTGAATAATCCACAGGAAAGAGTGTGCATCTATCAAGCGGACTTCCTCTGGATATTCAACCAGTGCGGCCCTCTGCATTTCATCCCTAATTTCTGCGATCAAGCCATTGTACTCTGAATAATTGACCCAGTTGCATAAACCGGAAGTCTTAAAAGATAGTCCTAATCTCTGAAAGCTTGCTTCCAATAATGAAGATCTGATAGGCAAATATCTTCCCGGATTTTTTATAAAAAACAAGTACGCAATGGTATCATAATTGCCGCCAAAAGTATCTACAGCTTCTTCAAACGCTTTTTGATCGTCATTTCCCCGATATATGTGATAAAGAACTTTTTCTCCATCTGCTTTATATTTGGGATGGGCTGGGTCGAGGCAATTTATAAATTTTGTCTTTTGATTATAGTGGACAAGGTTTTTAGCACACTTCATTGCTGAAATAGCACATTCAGCAATTTTTCCACTTCCAATCCATCGTTCATCCCATTTTTTTGATTTGAGGACACCCCATGCATTTGTCGCAGCGCGTGTTTTATAATATTCCTCATTACCTAAAAACCCGGAATTCTCTGAAAAACTTACGGACGCGTTCTTCGCCTGATCCATAAAATTTACGAAAGATACAAATTGATCCAGTGTATATTTTAATTTAATTCTATCAATCTCCATTGGGATGGCTCCTTTACAGTCTGTTGGCTATACCCTTTTGAACAAGGTTCGTAAATCACTTTGAGTGTCCCAAAATCCAAGATGACGGTAAATCAAATAAGCATCCTTATAACACTCAGTCGATATGGAAATTTCTTTAATGCCTTTAGCCTGTGCTGACTCAGTGAACCGATCTATCAGCCTTTTGGCATTACCCTGGTGTTGAGCCTCTGGACGCACTGCTAATAATTCTATGTACGCATTTTTTCCATTAAACATACTGGGCTTCTCATATCCAATGATAAAGCCTTCAATTTTACCGTCATCTTCCACAATGAAAGCATACCCTTCGTCCATACAGAACTGGACATATGGCTCCAATTTATAAAATCTGATTGACTCCGGTTGATGATTAAATGCTTGTGTATATATTTCCCCAACAGCAATAATATCCTCCATTGCCATTTTTCATATTGCCATTTTTAATAATTTCCTTTTCTTAAATCATAATAATCAAGACCCTTAATCATCCTCCATCGCTGTGAGAAAAAGAGCTATTTCATCAAATGTAGCTTCCTCCATCTGACGTTTCCAAGCGCTTTTAGTTTTGTTGCTGACAATAATGTCAAGCGTCTTTGCAAGTTCTGTGTCACAATTACTGCAAAACGCCATGTTGCTGCCCTACCCTCAAAAATGCTGTATAAAACCGTTCTTATTCAGAGTCTGTTCGCACCGCATTACATATATCTCCAATGTTACAGTCCAGATATTCGCAAATGCGCAGCAGAACTGACAGTGCAACTTCTTCATTGCGGCGCAGCTTTGTCATCGTTCCCGTAGCTATATTCAAATCCTTACGAAGTGTAGCAGGAGAGATTTCTTTCTCTACAAGCATCAACCATAACTTTTTATAACTTATTCTCATATTTTCCGTACCTCTGTTTTAAAGTGTTCTATACGGATGATTATATTTTAATATATCGGTGCAAAGAAGTCAATATGTTTTGCCTAGTTTAAAACGAAAATTCTCAATATCTTAGCGAAAATTATTTCAAAGACAAGAAAAGCACTAGCGGGATTTTTCCTGATAGACGGAAAAAGAGCCGAACACACAAAAGCTCAGCGTGTTCAGCCCTCTTCTTCTGTTTAACAGTTTTGGAGTGGCAGAAGTACCCTTTTAAGACGGCCTGAACCCTTGAAAGCCCCTATTTTATGCGGCTTAAGGCGCAGGCTGTTTCACAATGGCTTGTCCACGGGAACATATCAACCGGCTGGGCGGCTTCCAGCTTATAGCCGCCGGACTGGAGGATTTCCAGGTCGCGGGCGAGAGTTTCGGGATTGCAGGAGATATAGATGACCCTGGGCGGAGAGCGGCGGAGAAGGGAGCGAAGGAATTTTTCGTCGCTGCCGGCGCGGGGCGGATCCATAAATACCACGTCCGGGCGGTCATGATGGGCGGCCATGTCCTCCATGTATTCTCCGGCGTCGGCGGCGGTGAACCAGCAGTTTGTCACGCCGTTCTGCCTGGCGTTCGCAATAGCGTCCCGCACGGTGTCCCGGTTTAGCTCCACGCCCAGCACCTGCTTGGCCTGGCCGCTAGCAATCAGCGCGATGGTGCCGGTGCCGCAGTAGGCATCCAGCACCGTTTCCCGTCCGGTCAGACCTGCCATGCCTATGGCGGTACTATATAAAACCTCGGTCTGGACGGGATTTATCTGGTAAAAGCTCCGGGGCGAAATGCGGAATGTCTTCCCGCAGAGAACATCCTCAATGTAGCCCTTGCCATACAGAATCTTTTCCCGTTGGCCCAGCACCAGGGGCGTGAATTTGTCGTTTACGTTCAAAACGATGGTAGTAATCTCCGGGTGCAGCTCCAGCAGCTTTTTCACAAAGGGCTTTTGCAGCTTGAAAATAGGGCTGGCGGCCACCAGGACGACCATGACCTGCCCGGTGGCGAAGCCCCGCTTCACCAGCACATGACGGAGAAAGCCGGTGCCTGTCCGCTCATCATAGGCGAGCATATGGAAGGACGGCATCATGCCCCGAATGGTCACAATGATTTTGTCCGCTGTCTTGTCCTCAATCATGCAGCTGTCCACCGGCACGATGCGGTGACTGGCGGACTGATACACCCCGGATATGATGCGCTGCCGTCCGTCCAGGCCGAAGGCGGCCTGCACCTTGTTGCGGTAGTGGTAGGGCGATTCCATACCCACGATGGGCCGCACGGGGCCGAAGCGCCCGATAAGCCGCCGGACGCGGTTTTCCTTCCAGGCAAGCTGCTGGGGGTAGTCCATGTTTTGAAGCTGACAGCCCCCGCATTTTTTGGCGTGAGGACAGGGGAGGGCGGGTTTGCTTATGTTTTTCTTCTCTTTTTCCAAAGGAGACTCCTTCCGCCCCAGCCGGTTGCTCCGCTGGCTGGGGCGTGGTATAATCTTTATTGACCATTATTATATAAGGAAATTCGGGGAAAGTCCAATGGAAAACGAGCCGATACAGCTATTATATACGGATAAGCGCATTGCCGTCTGCGTCAAGCCCGCGGGCGTGCTGTCCACGGATGAACCGGGCGGCGTGCCGGAACTGGTGCGGGCCGCGCTGGGCCAGCCGGACGGCTGTGTGAGAACGGTTCACCGGCTGGACAGAGTGGTAGGCGGCGTGATGGTGCTGGCGAGGTCGGTCAGGGCCGCCTCCGAGCTTGGAAAGCAAATGCAGGACGGCGGATTCCAAAAGGAATACCTGGCTGTGGTTCACGGCAGCCCAGCGGGGGAGGGACGCATGGAGGATTTGCTCCGCCGGGACGCGCGGGAGCGCAAGACCTATGTTGTCTCGGAACAGGGAAAGGACGTGCGCCCCGCGTCTCTGTCCTATAAAACGATTGCCCGGCGGGATGGACTGGCGCTGGTCTCCATCCGGCTCCACACGGGCCGAACCAATCAAATACGCTGCCAATTTGCCAGCCGCGACCTCCCGCTGGTGGGCGACCGCAAATACGGCTGGACGGAGGATAGCTGCGGCATCGCTCTCTGGTCGCATACGCTGTCCTTCCGCCATCCGGAGACAGGCGAGCCGATGTCCTTCGCCTGCACGCCGCCATCGGTCTGCCCGTGGGATGAATTCGAGACGGCGCTGGAAGAGCTGTCATAATTCGCCGTCTCACTGTCCCCGAGGCGGCCGGGTAAGGGGCATTGTTATTCATTTCCTCATTAATCTGATAAACAGGATATATGCAAAGCTCGTTAAAATGTTTCGTTTCTTTAATATTTGTTATTTTTTGTTTTAAAAGTGTCACCCATAACAACGGGTTTTATTGTATAATAAAAAGGTCAGATGTTTAACTGATATTCTGGAAAGGAGAATGTATGAAACACAAACGAATCCTAAGCTTGCTGCTGGCCCTGTGCCTGGCGCTGAGTATGTCCGTGGGTGCGTTCGCCTCTGGCGAAGCCTCTGAGGAGACTGCGGACACCACTGCTTCCGGGGAAAGCTCCAGCGCTTCCGGGGAAGCCTCCGGCGAGTCCTCCAGCGGGGACTATGAAAACCGTCCTGTATACGCCACCGGCGTTTACGAGATGGAGAGCGCCGATGCGGTAGTGGCTACCTACACCCTGTATGGCTACTACAACACCACCGACGCTTCCCAGGAGGACGCCTTCACTGTCCTGGCCTTCACCGGCGAGGAGACAGTGGCCCTTTACACCGATTCCTCCTGTGAGGAGGAGGCCGAGGGCGTTGCCGCCAGCTTTGACGGCGAGACCCTGACCCTGACCTTCGATGAGGCCCCGGAGGACGAGTTCTATGCCTACGTTCTGTTCGACGACGGCGAGACCGAGTTCACCGCTGTACCCGTCTATGTGGTCAGCTACGCGGCCAACGAGATTTATCTCAACGCCACCACGGACTACAACGGCTACACCCTGCGCTATGACGCGGACGAGTACACCCCCGGCGCTGTGTATTATGAAGAGGGTACGGCGGATGCCATCATCGGCGGCGCTATCGACCTGTTCAGCGCGGAGGACTTTGCGGACGAGATCGCCGAGGCCGCTGAGACCACCGGCTATGACTATGACCTGCTGTATGCGGCGGTGGACTGGTATCTGAATAACGGCGCCACCACCGGCGGCGACACCTGGGAGGAGTTCCTGACCGACCGCCAGGTGAACGTGAACCCCACGGACGACACGGACACCGTGGACGTGGGCGATGGCTACCTCCGTGTGGAGGCCTGCTATTGGCTGTTCCGCTATTACTGGATGAACAACACCACCTATGAAGTTGCCGCCGGGGACAACATCACCGGTATCTTCTCCGACAACATGAACAAGCTGTTCGAGGACTTTAACGACTTCTTCTGGGGCCACTATTACTGCACCTGGTTCCAGGCGCTGAACCCGGCCCTCCGCTCCGGCGGCCTGTTCAAGTATGACAGCATCGTTGACCCGGACGGCTCCAACACCGACGAGGTAGGTATGTATAAATACCGCACCGAGCTTGGTGTGGAAGGGCAGCTCGCCTATGAGATTGACAGCGCGATCAACTGGGGCGACTTCCTGAACATGATCTATAACGCCATCACCGGCGGTCAGTCCGCCCTGAACGAGGCTGGCGACGCCGCTGCGGAGGCCCTGGCTGAGGCCGCTGGCGACAGCCGTGAGGCCAACGCCCAGGCCGTCATCGACTACTTTGGCCTTGACGTGGATCTTGACAGCGTTATCGACGAGACCGTTACCAAGTGGGACGCCGTTGTGGTGTTCTACGCCCTGAAGGGTACCTCTGACGCCGCCAAGGAAGTTCCTGACGACGACACTGAGGACACCTATCTCTATAACACCACCAAGTACGGTGACCTGGCTCTGGACACCTATCTGGACACCGCCACCTATTATGAACGCCAGGGCATCGAGGAATACACCGCTGAGACCAACCACTATGGCCTGACCACCATGGCCGCCGTCACCATCAGCGACGCCGCCACCGTGGACGAGGAGGAGTGGGAAGGCTGCACCTTCTTCTATGTGGGCGACTATGTAATCATCCTGGACAACACCGTTATCCTGGACGAGGCGGACACCGGCGAGACCTCCGGCACCATCTATTATCAGGCCGGTTACTCCATGGATGAGTATGAGGGCGAAAAGGAGTACGTCTCCCTGGCGTTCTCCTACACGCTGGAGGAAGACGGCACCCTGCTTCTGGAGGGTGTGGACGGTTATGACAGCTTCGCCACCGGCACGAGCTGGAACCTGGCGGACGTTGGCTCCTTCTACTGCTCCGGCCTCTGGATTCGCGACGGCGTACAGGCTGAGCTAAAAAACACGACTGTTCTGGCCCAGGCCTCCGGTACCGGCGATGACATCGGCGACGACTCCCACCGCTTCTTCGGCGGCGGCGACGGCCTCCAGGTCACGGACGGCGGCACCTCTGTCACTGTTTCCAACGACGACGGCCAGATCTTCCTGATTGGCACCGGCTCCACGGCGGCTGGCTCCATCTATGCCGGCAGCGCCTCCACCACTGTTATCCACGGCACCACCCTGCGCAACGCCAGCGGCCACCCCTTCAGCATCTTCTATAACGGCATCCTGGTGCTGGATAACGACACCATTATGAACAGCGGCCGTATCTTCAACTCCGACGCAAGCTCCGGCACTGTTATCTTCAACAACACCATCTGCATTGAAAACAGCGGCGCCGCCGTCCTGGACGAGACCTGCTCCGCTTACTTCGTGAACACCTTTGTCACCAAGCTCTCCGGCTGGGAGGTCAACGGCAACAGCCAGGCCATCCTGACCAACACCACGGTGGAGACCGGCGGCAGCTGGAACTTCGGCAACAAGACCTCCATGAGCTCCGACGTGGGTGAGGTGGTTCTTGTGAACACCAGCCTGCTGAACACAAGCGGCACCATCGCCACGGCTAGCCGCGGCGGCCGCGGATACTTCCATGTGGTAGATTCCACTATCGTCTGGAGCGGCGACGCCGACACCACCCTGTTCACCGTGGGCGGCACCAGCACCTGGACCTCCGCCAGCCTCTATGTTGAGGTAGACGCGGAAAGCGAGTTCCCCACTGCCTTCACCGTGGCTGTGGCCGGCGACTGCTACTCCTCCGTCCGTGGCTGGAACGACGATGAGCTGACCTTCGAGAACAATTCCACCCTGTATCTGGACATCGACCAGACCATCACCGTTCGCATGGACTGCACCGACACCGTTACCTGCTCCTTCGGCATGGTGGGCGTCACCGATAAGTTCTATGCCACCGGCAACGTCATCTTCGTGGAGGACGGCGAGTATGTCTACACCGGCCTTGACGACAGCGACGAGCTGTATAACACCGATTACATCACCGCTCTGGCCGACAACGGCGACGGAACCGTGAATGTGACCTACACCTTCGCCAACGGCAGCACCATGACCTACGAGAACCTGCCCTATACCGGCGACTTCGCGCTGTAAATAACATTGCAGCAGGGGGCCGGATGACCGCCCCCGCCTATGAAAAGACGCCTTCCGCTCAGTGCGGGAGGCGTCTTCTCGCCTGTAGGGCAGGGATGGGATTTTGTATAAAAAACATCCTAACATTTTACAATATTTTTTCTTGACACAATAGGAGGGGGGTGATAAAATTCTATTTTGTGCGAGAGCGCAAATCTTTGAAGAAAGGAGAAAAAATATGCCCACATTTAACCAGTTGGTTCGCAAGGGACGCAAGAAGGTGACCTACAAGTCCACTTCTCCTGCTATGCAGAAGGGCCTGAATACCCTGAAAAACCAGGAGACCGACCTGTCCAGCCCCCAGAAGCGCGGCGTTTGCACGGCTGTGCGTACCTCTACGCCGAAGAAGCCGAACTCCGCTCTGCGGAAGATCGCCCGTGTCCGTCTGACCAACGGCTATGAGGTGACGGCCTATATCCCCGGCATCGGCCACAACCTCCAGGAGCACAGCGTCGTGATGATTCGCGGCGGACGTGTCAAGGACCTTCCTGGCGTTCGTTATCACATCATCCGAGGCACTCTGGACACCCAGGGTGTTGATGGCCGCCGTCAAGGCCGCTCCAAGTACGGCGCAAAGCGCCCGAAGAAATAATTCCAGCGAATACCCAACAGCAGCCCTGTTGGTTTCTATATACCATATATGGGAACGCCAGGGCGCAAACGGAAGTCGAAAGACACTTTCGAGTACCGGTGAATTCATTTTTTATGAAGGAGGGAAGATTAAGTGCCCAGAAGAGGTAATGTTCCCAAAAGAGAGATCTTGCCGGATCCTATTTACCATTCCGTTCTGGTGACGAAGCTCGTCAACCAGATCATGGTGGACGGCAAGAAGGGCGTGGCCCAGAAGATTGTGTATTCTGCCTTTGACATCGTCAAGGAGAAGACCGGCAAGGACCCGCTGGAGGCCTTTACAGAGGCTCTCAACAACATCATGCCCAGCCTGGAGGTCAAGGCCCGCCGTGTGGGCGGCGCGACCTATCAGGTGCCTATCGAGGTGCGGCCTGCCCGCCGTCAGACCCTTGGTCTGCGCTGGCTGGTCAGCTATGCTCGCAAGCGCGGCGAAAAGACAATGAAGGAGCGCCTTGCGGGGGAGATCATGGACGCCTGCAACAACACAGGCGCGGCGGTGAAAAAGCGCGAGGACACGCACAAGATGGCCGAGTCCAACAAGGCGTTCGCGCATTTCCGTTATTGATTTCTAAAAAGGGTTGGAGACTGAGATGGCAAGAGAATACCCTCTCGAAAAAACAAGAAATATCGGCATAATGGCCCACATTGATGCGGGCAAGACCACGACCACAGAGCGTATTTTGTTCTACACCGGCGTCAACTATAAGCTTGGCGAGGTGCATGAGGGCAACGCCACTATGGACTGGATGGAGCAGGAGCAGGAGAGAGGTATCACCATCCCCAGCGCCGCCACCACCTGCCATTGGCGGGATCATCGCATCAATATCATCGACACACCGGGCCACGTGGACTTCACCGTGGAGGTGGAGCGCTCCCTGCGTGTGCTGGACGGATCTGTTACCGTCCTGTGCGCCAAGGGCGGCGTCGAGCCACAGACGGAGACCGTCTGGCGTCAGGCCGATAACTACAACGTACCCCGTCTGATATACGTCAACAAAATGGACATCACGGGCGCTGACTTCTATAACGTGCTGGACATGGTTCACGAACGTCTGAAGTGCAACGCCGTGCCAATCCAAATCCCTATTGGACGTGAGGCTGATTTCCGCGGTATCATCGACCTGGTGGAGATGAAGGCGGACGTATATTATGACGACCTTGGCAAGGATATGAAGGTGGAGGACATCCCCGAGGACATGATGGAGCTTGCCCAGCAGTACCGGGAAAAGCTCATCGACGCGGCCTCGGATTTCTCCGACGACATAGCCATGCTGTACCTGGAGGGAGAGGAAGTCCCCTCCGATATGATCCGCGCCGCCCTGCGGGAAGGCACCATCAGCGGCAAGCTGGTGTGCGTCACCTGCGGTACCAGCTATCGGAACAAGGGCGTGCAGAAGCTGCTAGACGCTATTGTGGATTATCTCCCCTCGCCGCTGGACGTGCCCCCGGTAAAGGGCACCAATCCCAAGACGGATGAGGAGATTCATCGCGAGCCGTCTGACGACGCGCCGTTTTCCGCCCTGGCGTTCAAGATTATGACCGACCCCTATGTGGGCAAGTTGACCTTTGCCCGTGTCTATTCCGGCACGGCCACGGCCGGTTCCACGGTCATGAACTCCACCAAGGGCAAGCGGGAGCGCCTGGCCCGTGTGGTGCTGATGCACGCAAACCACCGGCAGGATCTGGATACCATCTATTCCGGCGACATCATCGCCCTGGTGGGCCTGAAAAACACCACCACCGGCGACACCCTCTGCGACGAGAAGGATCAAATCGTTCTGGAATCCATGGAGTTTCCCGAGCCTGTTATCCGCGTGGCAATCGAGCCGAAGACCAAGGCTGGCGAGGAAAAAATGACCATCGCCCTGGCGAAGCTGGCGGAGGAAGACCCCACCTTTAAGGCATACACCGATGAGGAGACGGGCCAGACCATTATCGCCGGTATGGGCGAGCTGCATCTGGAGATCATCGTTGACCGTCTGCTCCGGGAGTTCCGGGTAGAGGCCAATGTGGGCAAGCCCCAGGTTTCCTATAAGGAGACCATCACAAAGCCTGCTACGGTGGACGTGCGTTACAGCCGTCAGACCGGCGGCAAGGGCCAGTTTGCTCAGGTCAAGCTGATGATCGAGCCGAACGAAAGCGGCAAGGGCTACGAGTTTATCAATGCCGTCACCGGCGGCGCAATCCCCAAGGAGTATATCCCCGCCGTGGATGCGGGCATCCAGGGGGCTATGGCCGGTGGCGTTGTGGCAGGCTATCCCATGGTGGACGTGAAGGCCACCGTTCTGGACGGCCAGTTCCATGAGGTTGACTCCTCTGAAATGGCCTTTAAGATTTGCGGCAGCATGGCATTTAAAGAAGCCTGCGCCAAAGCCGGGGCCACCCTGCTGGAGCCTATCATGAAGGTGGTCATCACCACTCCGGAGGAATACATGGGCGACGTTATTGGCGATGTAAACTCCCGCCGCGGCCAGATCGCGGGTCAGGAGTTCCGCAACGGCGTCGTGATTATCGAGGCCAATGTTCCTCTGTCCACCATGTTTGGCTATGCAACGGATCTGCGGAGCAGAACCCAGGGCCGCGCCAACTACAGCATGGAGCCGAGCCACTAT
>JAJQHT010000128.1 GCA_021199595.1 Oscillospiraceae bacterium | reverse complement strand
CTCTATAATGGCGTGGAAGGTGCGCTTCCAGCCCCGGCCATTGTGAAGCATTTGAAGCGTTCCCTCCTCGCTGGCTGCGCCCAGCACACGGATGCCCAAAAGCCCGGCTACCGCAGCAACTGCATGACTGACGCGGCCATTGTTTGCCAGGTTCTTCATGGATTCCAGTGCAAAAAACAGATGGGTGTGGCGGCTGTATTCCCGGATGACGGCTTCCACCTGCTCAAAGCTCTGGCCTGCCTCGGTCGGCTCCTGTATTTTTTCCATGATAAGTACCATCTCCGGGCTGGCTCTTATACACAACAC
>JAJQHT010000103.1 GCA_021199595.1 Oscillospiraceae bacterium | reverse complement strand
CGAACCATTGAGCAAAACAACAATATGCTCTCCTCCCTGCGGCAGACGGAGCAGCACACCCTGGAGGCTGCCCAATATGCCCAGCTCAGCGCCAATTACAGCCGGGCAAACGCCTATTTCAGCCTGGCGACCTATTTGAAGGGCTGACCCCTGAAAAGCATATTTCAAAAAAGAGGTTCGGCAGCCGTTTCCGGCTTCCAAACCTCTTTTCGTAATATATCGCGCCAGTTGTTATTTTTAGAAAAATACCGCCGCCGCAAATCGGCCTTCGCTGCGGCATAGGAGGCGGGTGTCGTCCATGGCCCAGTCCAGGGGGATGTCCTCGCCGGGGCGGCATTCGGCCCGATAATCTATGCGCAGGCCGGTGATGGGGTGGGCTTTGTGAAATTCCTGGGGAGCCAGGTCGCACACCCAATCCATGTATTTGGCGTTGGTCAGATGACCGTTTATGTCCGTCTCGCTGTATAGCACCCGGCGGCGGACGGTCTCAAAGTCCTTGGGGCTAGGGATATAGGGCATTTTCGGCAGGGCGGCGTCCGGCCCCTCCGGACTTGGCAGCTCCAGCCGCGGCACATTCCGGCCCATCATGGAATGGGTCTGGCAGTCGGCCAATGTCCAGAGGGAGCTTCCTGTGATAAGCTCCCGGCCCGCCTCGTCCTCGATGTGGTACTGATAGGGGTATATCCCCATGCGGCTCCGTCCGGCCCAGCCCCGAAAGGCCACGGGCTGACCATGGCGGGGCAGCTCCTTCACCTGGCAGCTCGCCCGGGCCACGACCCAGATGAGGCCGCTGTCCAGCATACGGTCAAGCCCCACACCCCAATGCTCGGTCAGATCCTCGGAGCAGTCCTGGAACATGGTCAGCAGGGCGGAGGGCTTCAGCCGCCGGAACATATCGCAGTCCCGCATGGCGACGTCGAATTTTTTCTCGTATAGCAGTCTGTCTCTATTTATGATGTTCATGTTAAGGTAAGCGCTCTTATCTTCTTTTCTGGCCGTCCAAAACAGCCCCGATGCAAACGCCCATGCAAACGCCCAGCGGTATGCCGATTCCATAGTTGTCCAGCACCACGCCGTAGGCCGCGCCGAAGATAAGCCCGGCAATCAGGCCCATGGATTTATAGCTGACAAACTGACTGCCGCCTTTTTTCTTTTTTTCTTTCTGGTTTTTGCCGTTCTTTTCCGCCATATCAGGCCCCTCAGTTGGACACGATCTGCCGCACGACCTCCGGGGGAAGCTTCAGCACCTGTCGGTCATAGGTGACAAGCCCGTTCAGCTCCTCCTCCACGTCGGTCAGCTGGGTGTAGATGGCGGCGGCCAGACCGGCGCGTCTGGCGGGGGTGATTTCCTTGTTATACAGCTGGCGGAGCTTTACCTCCAAATCCTTGGGACTGATGCAGCTGTTATAGCCGAAATCCTTGTTGTTCCAGGTGTGGCCGGAGACACTGAGGTTGTAGCCGCCAAACTCGCTGAGCAGCACGGCCCGGCCTTTGTCGTCCGGCTGGTAGCGGTATTTGCGGAAGTAGACGTGCAGACTCTGCACTTGTCCGACGCCCTGGTCGAACCAGCCGCTTGCGTGGTCGATGGTGCGGGTGCCGTCCAGCTCCTGCACGTATTCCAGCGCCTTGGCCGCGTCGAACTGACCCCAGCCCTCGTTAAAGAGAACCCACATGGCGATGCAGGGGCAGTTGTAGAGCGTGTCTATCATCTCCCGCAGCTCGGTCATGAACTGGGCGCGGCCGGCGGCGTCCCGCCGCCCGAGAGTCTTATAGCGGTCATCCCGCATGGCGGAGCCGCCGGTCAGCACGGGCATGGCCGTCACCGCGCGGTTATAAACGGTGCCGCCGTTCGGCATATCCTGCCAGACCAGCATTCCGATGCGGTCGCAGTGGTAATACCAGCGCAGAGGCTCCACTTTCACGTGCTTGCGGAGGGTGTTGAAGCCCATGTCCTTGGCGAGCTGGATGTCGTCTATCATGGCCTGGTCGGAGGGGTAGGTGTAAAGCCCCGCCTGGTTATAGCCCTGGTCGAGAATGCCGTTGTGGAAATAGGGCTGGTTATTAAGGTACAGCTTTCCGTCCTCTACGGAGAATTTCCGCATGGCGAAATAGCCCTTCACCAAATCGTTCCCCAGGGAGGCGGTGAAGCCGTACAGGTGGGGGTTCTCCGGCGTCCAGGGGACAAAATCCGGAATGGGGATGCAGGCGGGGCTTTCATAGTCCTCGCCCCGGAAGTGTACAGTGCCCTGGGGCAGTACCTCTATGGTGACGGAGGCGTTGTCGTAGTCCGGCGTGACGCGCAGCCGCTCGATATATTCCGCCGGAACCGTCTCGGCCCAGACGGGCTGCCATATGCCGCTCTGGGCGGAATACCAGATGCTGCCGGGGCGCAGCCGCTGCTTGCCTCTCGCGAGGCCAGATTGGGCGGTGCCGTCCCGCACGCAGACAAGAAGCTCCCCCTGGCGGGCGCGGTCCAGCGCCTCCGGGATGTCTACCGTGTAGGGAGTATAGCCTCCGATGTGGGAGCCGACCTCCCTGCCGTTGCACCAGACGACGGCCTGCTGATCCACGGCCCCGAAGTGAAGCAGCACCCGATCACCCGCCCAGGGGATGTCCAGTGTGCGGTGGTACCACAGAAAGTCCTCTGGCCCAACCTGGCGGCTCACGCCGGAGGCAGGGGCCTCAGGGGAGAAGGGAATCTGTATCTGCCCGTCCCAGCGGAAGGGAGGCTGGGCGGTCTGTGTGATGGCATAATCCCAGCGGCCGCAAAGGTTGAGCCAATTCGCCCGCTCCATCTGTGGGCGGGGGTATTCGTCGAACATATGAAAACCTCCTCGCATGGCCCGGCCGGGCCGAAACACGGTATGTCTGTCGTGGCGGATATATCATGAGATGATATGCTATAGCCATTATATCACACCCTGCAACAGACGGCCAGACATCTTTTCCATGTCCTGCGCCGCCGTGCTTTCTTTTGTAAATATTATATCAAATTTACAGCCCGTATGCAACCGTTGTAACCCCACAGCATCCCGCAAAACGCCAAAGAAATATGAACTTTTTTGCACCGCAAACTGCCTTTTTTGGTGGATAATGTTGTGGACACCGGGGACAACTTATGCTATTATAGATAAGTATAAAATTAAGCAGAGGTGATGCTCATGCTCTTTAAGACCCATGGCGGGGTGCATCCAAACGATAAAAAAGCACCCTCCAACGAAGCGGCGATCTCCACCATCCCACAGCCGGCTCAGGTGGTCATCCCCATGTCCCAGCACATCGGCGCGCCGTGTACGCCGCTGGTCGCGGTCGGCGATCAGGTAAAGCTGGGCCAGAAAATCGGCGAAGCCAAGGCGCCTGTGTCCGCGCCGGTACACGCCTCCGTCTCCGGCAAGGTCATAGCCATCGAGCCGCGGCTCAATAATCTTGGCAATATGGTCACAGCCGTTATCATTGAAAACGATTTCAAGGACACTCCGGCGGAGGATATGTTCCCCGCCCCGGCGGAAGCACTGGAAAGCCCGGAGCAGATCGCGGAGCTGATTCGGGAGGCCGGCATCGTCGGCATGGGCGGCGCCACGTTCCCCACCGCCTTCAAAATTACAAGCGGCTGGGGCAAGGTGGACACCGTCATCATCAACGGCGCGGAATGTGAGCCGTACATAACCAGCGACCACCGCACCATGCTGGAGCACCCGGACGAGCTGCTCAAGGGCATTGAGCTTATCATGCGGGCCTGTAAGGTGGATCACGCCTATTTTGGCATCGAGCTGAACAAGAAGTTCGCCATCGACCTGCTGAATTTCAAGGGCGCGAAGGCCATGGGGATCGAGATTGTTCCCCTGAAATGCCAGTATCCCCAGGGCGCTGAAAAAACGCTCATCAAGACCATTACCGGGCGGGAGGTGCCTCCCGGCGGTCTGCCTGCTCAGGTGGGCTGCGCCGTGTTCAACACCTTCACCTCCTACAGCGTGTATCGCGCCTGCTATGAGGGCTGGCCCGCCATTGAGCGCGTCGTCACCGTTTCCGGCTCCGCCATCGCCCAGCCCAAGAACGTCAAGGTGCGCGTCGGCACCTCTATGGAGTGGGTGTTCGAGCAGACCGGCGGCTTTGCCAAGGAGCCGTGGAAAATCATCATGGGCGGCCCCATGATGGGTATTGCCCAGTATGACCTGGCTGTTCCCTGCGGCAAGGGCACCGCGGCCCTGCTGGCCTTTGCGGAGGATGAGGATCGCAACATCGAAAATCCCACCTGCATCCGCTGCGGCCAGTGCATCGACGCCTGCCCCATGAATCTCCAGCCCATCTATCTTTATATGTATGAGGAAAAGGGTGATTTGGAGATGCTGCAAAAGCTGAATATTACAGACTGCGTGGAGTGCGGCGCCTGCACCTATATCTGCCCGGGCCGCCTGCATCTGACCCATGCCTTCAAGACCGGCAAGGCAAAGCTTCAGGCCTATAACGCCGCCCTGAGGGCCAAGGAGGAAGCGGAGAAGGCCAAAGCGGAGGCCGCCGCAGACAAGAAGGAGGAGAAGAAGTAAGATGGAAGAAACAAGAAAGCTCATCGTGTCCTCCTCTCCCCATATCCGCACGCCGAGGGACACTAAGGCTATCATGCTGGACGTGTTGATTGCGCTGGCTCCGGCGCTGGTGGCGTCCCTGATTTTGTTCGGGGTCTGGCCGCTGGTGCTAACCGCCGTGTCCGTGGTCTCCTGTGTGGTATTTGAGTTCCTTTACCGCAAGCTGATGAAAAAGCCCAACACTGTGGGCGACCTCTCTGCGGTTGTGACCGGCGTTCTGCTGGCCTATACCCTGCCCACTACGGCCCCCTGGTGGCTGCCGGTGATTGGCGCGTTTTTCGCCATTATCATTGTAAAGCAGCTGTTCGGCGGCCTGGGCAAGAACTTCCTGAACCCCGCGCTGGCGGGCCGTGCCTTCCTGGTCGCATCCTATGCGGCGCTTATGACCTCCTGGAAGGCGGCGAACTTTGAATCCGTGGCAGATGCCGCCACCTATGCCACTCCGTTGGCCTCTCTGCATCAGGGGACTCTCTCCTCCACAGGCATCGGCGCAATGCTGCTCGGCAACACCGGCGGCTGCGTGGGCGAGGTCTGCTCCATCGCGCTGCTGCTGGGCGGGGCCTATCTCGTGGCGCGGAAGGTCATCTCCCTGCGCATTCCGCTGAGCTATATCCTCACCGTGGCGGTCGTGACCTTCATCTTCCCCCGCGGGAACAACAACCTCCTCTGGATGCTCCAGAATATCCTCTCCGGCGGTCTGCTGCTGGGCGCCATCTTCATGGCGACGGACTATTGCACCAGCCCTGTGACGCCCAAGGGCCAGGTCATATACGGCATTGGCTGCGGCCTTATCACTGTGCTGATTCGCTACTTCGGCTCCTATCCCGAGGGCGTCAGCTATGCTATCCTGATTATGAACCTGACTGTCTGGATGATAGACAAAAATACCGCGCCCCGGCGCTTCGGCGTTCCCGGCAAGGGCCTCAAGCTAAAGGGCCTGGGCAAGGGCAAGAAAAAGGAGGACGCTAAGGGATGAGTAAGATCCGTGATTTTTTGAAGCCCGGCGCGACCCTTCTGGCGGTAGCAGTCGTGGCGGCTCTGGTGCTGGGCCTTGTCAATATGCTGACGGCGGGCCGCATCGAAGCCATTGCGCTGGAGACCACCACAGAGGCCATGCAGGCCGTCCTGCCCGCTGACTCCTACACCGATTTGGAGGTGGAGGACGACGGGGAGATTAACTCCGTCTATGCTGCCGCCGGCGGCGGCTGGGTGGTCGAGGTGACGGAGAGCGGCTCCCAGGGCACCATCACCATGATGGTTGGCGTGGACGCAAGTCTCACCTGCACCGGCATATCTATCACCGATTCCAGCGAGACGGCCGGCCTCGGCGCCGTGGCCTCTCAGGCCAGTGAAAAGGGCGAGGCGTTCCGCGCCCAGTTCGTCGGTGTGAGCGGCACCGTTTCCGTCTCCAAGGAGGGCGGCGAGATCGACGCCCTTTCCGGTGCCACAATCACCTCCAGGGCCGTATGTAAGGGCGTGACCGCGGCGCTGGAATACTGCGCCAATTTAGGTTAAAGGGGGTAACGTCATGAATGCAAAACAACAGCTGAAGGAGGGCGTTATCACCAATAACCCCGTCCTTGTGCAGCAGATTGGCCTTTGCGCCACCATGGCCATTTCCACGTCCCTGTTCAATGGCCTGGGCATGGGCCTGTCCGTGCTGATTATTCTGACCTGCTGCAACGTGGTTATCTCGCTCATTCGGAAAATCATTCCCGAACAGGTGCGCCTGGCCATTTTCGTGGTGGTTATCGCCGGGTTCGTCACCATTGTGGATCTGCTGCTTCAGGCCTTTGTCCCGGCGCTGTCAGAGTCCCTGGGCGTTTTTATCCCCCTGATCGTGGTCAACTGCATCATCATTGGCCGGGCGGAGGCCTTCAGCTCCAAGCAGAGCGTGGGAGCCTCCTTCCGGGACGGCGTGTTCCAGGGCCTGGGCTATACCGTCGTGCTGGTGTGCATGTGCCTGATCCGTGAGCTGCTGGGCAGCGGCACCATCGGCGGCGGCCTGTTTAACGGCGCGGACTCCTTCCTGACCCTGGACGGCACCGGCGCGGGCTTCCAGATTTTCCCGGATACCTACGCGGCCGGAGCGATGATTTTGCCTGTGGGCGGCTTTTTGACCCTGGGCATTTTGATGGCCCTGCTCCAGTATATCCTGCGCAAGAGCGCGGAGAAAAAGGCCCGGAAGGAAAAGGAGGGTGAAGAATAATGCTTGCTTCTCTCGTATCTATCTCGCTGGGAGCCATTCTGGTCAATAACTTCATCTTTTCCCAGTTTTTGGGCCTGTGCCCGTTTTTGGGCGTGTCCAACAAAATGAGCACCGCCACCGGCATGAGCGTGGCCGTCATCTTCGTCATGACGATGGCCTCCGCTATATGCTGGATTATCAACGAGTACCTGCTCATACCCCTGGGTCTGGAATTTATGCAGACCGTGGCGTATATCCTGGTGATTGCTGTGCTGGTGCAGTTTGTGGAGATGTTTTTGAAAAAGGCCATCCCCTCGCTGTATTCCGCCATGGGTATCTTCCTGCCCCTGATCACCACCAACTGCGCGGTGCTGGGCGTTGTGCTGCTCAATACACAAAACTACTATAACTTCCTGGAGAGCGTGGTTTACGGCTTCACCGGCGGCCTGGGCTTCACCCTGGCCATCGTGCTGTTTTCCAGCGTCCGGGAGCGGCTGGAGTTTGCCGATTATCCCAAGGCGTTCGAGGGCTTTGCCATCTGCCTTGTGGCGGCGGCCCTGTTCGCCCTGGCGTTCATGGGCTTCTCCGGCATGAAAATTCTGTAAGGAGGCGCTTTCCATATGACTGTTTTATGGGCAATCGTTGTTTTGGGGGCGCTGGGCCTGGTGTTCGGCATCCTGCTGGCCGTGGCTGGCAAGGTGTTCGCCGTGGAAAAGGACCCCAAGGAGGAGGCCGTCCGGGCCGTCCTGGCCGGGGCCAACTGCGGCGCCTGCGGCTATCCCGGCTGTGACGGCTATGCCGCCGCTGTCGCCAAGGGGGAGGCGCCTGCCAACGGGTGCGTACCCGGCGGCGCGGCTGTGGCCGCCCAGATCAGCGAGATCATGGGAGTATCCGCCGGGGCGGGGGAGGCAAACATGGCCTTCGTCCGCTGCTCTGGCACCTGCGGCCACACAAAGGAAAAATTCACCTATGAGGGCATCCCCTCCTGCCTGGCGGCCAGCCGTCTGGGCGGCGGCAGCGGCGCAAACGTCTGCACCGCCGGATGCCTGGGCTATGGCGACTGCGTTGCCGTCTGCTCCTTTGATGCCATTCATCTGGTGGACGGCATTGCGCAGGTAGACCGCAGCAAGTGCGTGGGCTGCGCCAAATGCGTGGCCGTTTGCCCCAAGAACCTTATCACCCTGGTTCCGGCGGCGTCTACCGACGTGGTGGGCTGCAACTCCAAGGACAAGGGTCCGGCTATCACCAAATACTGCGACTATGGCTGCATTGCCTGCAGCAAATGCAAGCGGGAGTGCCCTGCGGACGCCATCACTATCACGGATTTCCTGGCCGTTATTGACCAGACCCTGTGCGTCCACTGCGGCCACTGCGCCGACATCTGTCCCCGCAACTGCATCCATGACATCGGGTAAAATAACCGCATATCAACGCGAAGAGGCTGTGTTTGAAACGCAGCCTCTTTTTGTGCGGAGTCAAGAGTTCAGGAAGTATACAGCTGTATCGTCCTTTATCACGCCCCATCTTGTTTCCGAGGGCAAATTCATGTATAATAAAGAAAAAAACCGCCGCATCCGGCGGATAAAGCAAGAGGTATCCCATGGCAGAACAATACGACCAGCGGCGCGTAGGCGACAGGCGGGACGGCAGGCGGCTGCGTACCATATCCTCGACCTTCCAGCTTACCCCCTTTATCATGCGCCGCCCCAGCGACGCTGTAAACAGCTTTACCGACCAGTTAGAGGTCAGCGCCATCGAAAAATATCTCCGCGCACAGCGGCAGGAGGGAAATGAGGACATCTCCCTTCTTCATATCGTTATTGCCGCCTATGTGCGCACGCTGGCAGTGCGTCCGGCGCTGAACCGCTTTGTCGCGGGCCGGTATCTGTACGCCCGGGACAGCATCGACATCGTCCTGTCCTCCGGCCGGGGCGGCCCGGCGGATGCGGGAGCCTTGGCGGTCACGGTGCGTTTTCTTCCCACGGACACCCTGCAGGATGTGTTCCGCAAGATAAATTCGACGCTGGACAACATCCGGGCGGATGAGGAGTCTGACCAGCTCGAGCGGCTGTCCTCCACGCTGATAAAGACGCCGCGCTTTCTGCTGCGGTTCGGCTTTTCCGTCCTGCGCTGGATGGACTATCACGGCTGGATGAAGCGTGACTGGACGGAGCGTAGCCCCTTCCACGGCTCCGCCGTCATCTCCAATGAGGGAGGCTATGCTCTGCCGTCCATCACCCGCAGCATCAACAGCATGGGCGCGCTGCCGGTGAGTATTTCCATCGGACGGCTTCGGAACGCCACGGAGCTGGACAAGGCCGGTCGGCTGCTGGAGAAAAAATACGTGGATTACACCGTCTCCTTTGACAGCCGCATCGCAGACAGCGCCTACGTCGGCTCCGCCTTCAAGTATTTCCGCTACTACCTGGCAAACCCGGAGGAGCTGGAAAAGCTCCCCGAACGGGTCAACGATGATACAATGTAATGGTTTACCATATGGGGTAAAATGAAAATCAGCGGAACTGTGTTTTTACACGATTCCGCTAATTCTATACCTCGGTTTTCCGAAAAATCCAGACCGTCAGCGGAAACGCCAAAGCAAAGCCCAGCAGGACGGCGGCCAAGGACAGCTTTATGGTCATGCCGCGGGAATTCTGATGGGAAGATCTGGTTGTTTTGATGTGGACTGTGCTTTACCGCAGAGAGCGGCACTCAAGGTACCAGCGCTTGTCTAGGCTGTGTCCGACGGAAAAGCTCTTTTTGGGGTAGTTTCCGTATTGGGCGATATGGCTGAACAGCTCGCCCTTGTTCAGGGCGGGGAGGAGGATGGCGGCGCAGCCGGGTGTCTGGGCCATGGCGCGGGCCTCCGACTCGCCGTGAATGTAGTCCACTCGTCCGCCGTGCTCCCGGATATAGGCGGCGCACAAGTCATCTGCTTCCGCCACCAGCAGGCCGGTGTCCGGGCCGGACAGCTTTCGCACGAAGCCGCCTGCGTCTGTGCCGAACAGCACACGATGGATGGGGAAGAACTCTACCGCCGCGTCCTGCAAATTTTCAAGCTCCGTCAGGGCATACCGGCCGGGATGGTTCATCGGTGCGCCGGCAGCCTTCAGTTCCTCCCAGTAATTTTTGGCGGCGGCCAGGCTGTGATTGCCGTCGCCCATGGCGAAAATGATTTCTCCCGGCAGGGCGGTGATGGCGTTTTGCACCGCCCGGGCCGAAGCCCCGGTGAGATGGCGGCCCCGGATGTGGCCCGCCCCGCCGTACAGGTCGAAGTCATATAGCGTCTGGCCCGGTTCCGCCGCGCCAAAGACCGCGTTCTCCCGGTCGTCCATGAACAGCACGATATGGGGCATTTCCAGTGCCGTGCGCCGCCGTAGCTCCACTCTCGTGGGCAGACGCTCCGGCACCGTGGCCTCCGTGGAGCGGACGGGGGAGCTTGACCCCGGCGTCCAGTCGTAAGCCTCCAGGTCGAGCTTTCCAACCAGGCCCATTCTAACCTTTCCATTGGGGAGCGTTCGCTCCACCAGGATGTAGGAATCCGGGATTTCCTGGAATACATTCCCGGTCAGGTAGCTTTCCATATTCTGGCACAGGGCTTGCTTTCGCTCCTCCACATCCGGCGCGTGGAGATAGGCCTCCGGCAGCATTAGCCGCAGGGCAGAGGGAGCCTCGCCCACATAGGCGCTCATTTCCTCCCAGTATTCCGGCTGTGCGGAGAACTGGTCGCAGGCGACTGTCGCCCATTTGGTCATGTCTGTTCCTGCTTCGGGCAGCAAAATGTCTGCCGGGGTGAAAATATCTTTCATAGATTTATATACTCCCTAAATACGCTTCTAAAATCAGCGCGGCGGCCACGGCGTCCACGGTGGCCTTATGTTTTTTCTCTCGCTTGCCGTTGGCGTGGAGGATGCGGTGTGCATCCACAGTGGTGCGCCGCTCGTCCCAGAATACCAGGGGGATGCCGCCCTTGGCCAGCATGGCCCCGAAGGCTCGGGCCTTTTCGGCGCGGGGGCCTTCCGTGCCGTCCATATTTTTCGGCAGACCCAGCACCAGCGTGCCTACCTCTCTGGCCCTGGCCTCCGCCAGGATTGTCTCCGCCAGGGCTTCGGCGTCCCACTGCTGGATGACGAAGGTTTCCCCGGCAAGTAGACCCATGAGGTCGGACACGGCGATGCCCGTCCGCGCGTCCCCGTAGTCGATGGCCATTACTCTCACGATTTTTGTTCCTTTCCCAGCGCCCTAACGACCGGCGGCAGCAGCAGAGCGTGTACGACCGCCTTGATAACATCCGCCACATAGCGCCAGATGATATAAGGGGCGTAGGTGGCGAAGGCATAGTGATACACCTGGCAGTCCACCCACATGACGCCGGTGGTCAGAGTAGTGTCCGCCAAGAGAAACAGCAGCAGGGGTAAAAAAAGCCGCCTGGCGTTCTGCTCCCGGCCATGGCGCTTTGCGTAAAGCCCGGTGAGCAGCCCCAGAAGTGCGGGGGGCAGCATCCACAGTATTGTGGTGGCGGAAATCCCATAGGGGCCAAGAAGCTGGCTCAGAAAATTCCCCACCAGGCCGATAATCAGTCCATCTGCCGGGCCAAAAAGCATGGCGCCCAGAAGGATGGGCAGCCCGTCTAAAGACAGCTTGATTGGCCCCAGATTTAGGCTCAGATAAGCGGCCAGCACCACATACAGTGCGGCGCACAGTCCGTCGGTCACAAGGCGTTTTGCGCTTTTATTCATTTGTAATACCTCCAGCGGATGCGGGACGGACACCGCTGGCAAACGCCATTCGTCCGGGGGTCAACTTCCCATTCCCCCGGCACTTCACGCGCCCGTCCCTACTCTGTGATAGGGAGATGATACCATATCAAAGAGAAAATTGCAACCGCCTGTTGTACCGCGCATAAAAATTGCCCGCCCCATATGGGACAGGCAATTTGATTTTAATGCGTTAATGGACTCAGTATTGCTTACTGTGTCAGCATTAATAGTGCTGGCCAGCGTCCTCAGGGCAGCGCTCCAGGATGCCAGCAGCGCCCATGCCGCCGCCGATGCACATGGTCACGAGGGCGTACTTGCCGTCGATCTCACGCAGGCGGTCAAGAGCCTTGCCGATCAGGATAGCGCCGGTGCAGCCGAGAGGATGGCCCAGAGCCATAGCGCCGCCGTAGGGGTTGACCTTGGACATATCCATGCCCAGCTTGTCGATGCAGACCAGGGACTGAGAAGCGAAAGCCTCATTGATCTCGATGGTGTCCATGTCGGCCACGGTCAGACCAGCGCGCTCCATAGCCTTCGGGGTGGCATACATGGGGCCAAGGCCCATCATGGTGGCGTCGCAGCCAGCCACAGCGAAGCTCTTCAGGCGGGCGATGGGCTTGATGCCCTTGCGGGCGGCCATCTCAGCGCTCATCAGGCAGACATAAGCCGCACAGTCGTTGGTCTGAGAGGAAGTACCGGCGGTGACAAGACCGCCCTCCTCCTCGGGCACGAAGCAGGTCTTCAGCGTAGCCAGGCTCTCCAGAGAGGTACCCTCGCGGATGCCCTCGTCCTCGGTGCACCAGATCT
>JAJQHT010000181.1 GCA_021199595.1 Oscillospiraceae bacterium | reverse complement strand
CCGGTAGCCGGAGCCTTACTGGTGGAGCTGGAGCAGACATTCGTATTTGTCCTCGCGATTATCGGCGTTACGAGTAAGGTGGAAAATACCGCCATCTCCGGCTTGGTGATTGGTCTCACCCTGACGCTGGTGCACATTTTAGGCATTGCCCTGACCGGCACCTCCGTCAATCCGGCCCGCAGTCTGATGCCCGCCCTCTTCGCCGGCGGCACGGCCCTCTCTCAGGTGTGGATATTCATTGTAGCCCCTCTGGCCGGCGGCGCGCTGGCTGCGGTAGTCTATGGGGCGCTGGAGTCCTCTAAGAAAGAGTAAGTTCCCCCTCCCAATAAACGCCCGCCTGCTGGGCGGCAATAAAACAGCCCCCTGTTTTTCAGGGGGCTTTAATAATGCGTATTTTACTCGTCCTCTGGCACAGAGGCAGGGGAGGCAAGCTCAGGCTCGGGGAGGACTACATCAGGCTCTGGGTCGGCCACAGGGGCTTCCTCAAACTGGAAGGCAGGCTCACTGCTGATTTCCGGCTCCTGTACCGGCTGAGGCTCCGGCTGATATACCGGCGCTGAAGTCGCTGCTGCCGCGGAAGGGGCAGTCGCTTTTGTAGCACCAGTATTTTGAGCGAAAAAATCAACGCTCTCCCCTCCGCCAACTGCGGCAGACAGGGCACTGCTCTCCGCCATGGCTTCCGCTTTGTTGGCCTTATGGTTGCGCACAGCCACAAGGATCATGACGCAAATATCAAACGCACCGTTCAGGCAGAACGCGATGCCAAGAGCCATCATGCCTGAGGCAAAGCCGCTGTCAGACTTCGTGCCGAACAGCTCGATGCCCACAGGATAGACGTACTCAAGCACGATAACAACACCCAAAGCGATTCCCAGCACGGCCATGATAAGGGCCAGCCACCAGGTCTTAAAGCGCATACGGGCCAAATCCAAGCAATACTGGAGCTTGAGGATACCGTCCAGCGCTACGGCCACGCCCAGAATCTTCACAACGGTGCTCAGCAGGATGCTGACGGTAGCGCCATCGGTAATCAGGCCGCTGAAGGCCACATACGCACCCAACAGCAGGGCAATCAGGCCAACGCAGAACTCCGAACGGTACACACCGCTGACAGGACGGCGGGCAAAATAGATGATGATGTAGATGATGCCGATAACACCCAGCACACCGCCGATGAAATAGCCGCTGTAGCTATACACCAAAACAGGCTCCGCAATGAACGCCACACCCATAAGGATGCTTACAAGCGCCGTGATGATGAGGTTGCGGATGGGATTTGTCAGCATACCCGTCTTTTTCGCTGTGGACGCAGTAGCCAGCGGGGGTCTAGCTGCGGCCTTTGCGTTCTTCTTGGCGGATTTCTGAGCCTTCTTTACGGCTTTTGCAGCTTTTTTATCCGCCTTTTCAGCCTTCTTGTTTGCCTTGGCGGCCTTTTGGGCAGCTTTCGCAGCTTTCTTGGCCGTCTTGTTGTCAACTGCCGTGGCAGCTGTGCCCACTGCCATATCTACAGCAGCGCTCTCGGTCTCCAAACTTTTTTTAGCCATGGGAACTTACCTTCCTATCATTTTTAGTGTCTTAAACTCAAGTACGAGTCACGTTCCTCTGCCTCTGCTTTGTATCCATACACGTTATATAATATCATGACTCTTGTCAAAAGTAAAGCAAATTTTATGCATTTTCCTAGTAAAATATATACGAATATATACTAAAATCCGATTTCTACAACGAATTTCTCACAAAATAGGCCCGTGCGCAGGCAATGAAGCGCTCCGCGGCGGGGGTGAGCTTCCTGCCACGCTCATAGCTGATGCATAGCTCCGGGGCAAACCCCTCCATGCGGATGGAGAAGATTCGCATATCCTCCGGCAGCCCCATCTCCTCCTGCATATGGCGCAGGATGCCTCTGGGCGCAATCATCCCGCCCACGCCGGAACAGCAAAGAGAGTAGTTCACACGGTCATTTGCGGAGGCAGCCACCACCTCCGGGGCAAAGCCTGCGGCGGCAAAAGCACGCTCCCGGCCCAATCCCTGAGGAGCGCTGGAATCCTCAAGCAATACGAAAGGTATACCGCTCAGCAGGCGAAGGTCGCCCGTGGCCTCCATCTGTTCCGCCAGAGACGGCCAAACCGGCCCCAGAGACGAGGACAGCACACTCTCCCGCACGGCCAGGGCCATATCGTCATGACACAGGACGATGGATTCCATGTCTCTCGCCCCGGAATAGGTCAGAAAATGGAGGTCAATTTTCCGCAGCTCCTCGGGAGCCATGCCCCGCTCCCGCTCCACAATCTGAAGCTGACAGTCAGGATTTTCCGTAACAAAGGCACGAACCAGCCCGGACAGGAAGGGCGGCGGCCCGATTTTGGAGATGCCAATGGTGAGTCTCTGCCGGCGACCTGTTTTTATTCTCTCCAAATCCCAGTCCAGTCGGCTTTTGGCGGATAATATTTCCTCAGCGCCCTGGGCCAGGCGCTCCCCCGCTTCCGTCAGCGTCAGCGGGCGCGTCCGGCTGAACAGCTCCGTACCCAGCTCCTCCTCCAAACGCCGGATATGCTCCGACAGCGTCTGCTGAGACAGGTTCAGCCGTCCCGCCGCCCCCTTGAAGCTCCGCTCCTGGGCTACTACCTGAAAATATCGTAATGTAAGGAAATTCATGGTTTTTCCTCTCTTATGACAGGGGTTTATCTGTATTATAGCAACAGTGTATCACATTCAATTCCGGCACGCAATCCCATATACGAAAAAAAATAAGGAGCCGCGTTTTAACTGCGGCTCCCTATGGGATGATTCTGGTGCATCAATCTGCTCGCTCGGCCTCCCAGCTGCGGATTGCGCCGCTGTAGCCGTCTATCTCGAACTCATACTCCATACCGTTATAGATAATCTTGCCCTCATATTGGAGGCGGCCGTCATCATAATCGGTCTCAAATTCCCGAATATTGCTGGTCGTTGCGCCGGGTACCTGAGCCAGAGCGATGGCCTTTGCCTCGTCCGCCGTGATGGTAGTGGTGCTGGTACTGGTGCTTGTGCTGGCAGTATATCTGACCTCATAGTCGGAATCAAGCACAGCCCCGGTAGAAGCGTCTATCTCATACTCATATTCGGCATCCGTCGTATAGAACTCTACGTCGTAAACCTTCCGCCCATCGTCCGTATCCAGCTTGGTCTTGGTGAAGGTCGCAGCCGACTCGCTCACGCCCGCACTGGACAGCGCGATGCTTCTGGCCTCGCTTTCAGTAATGAGAGTGCTGGTGGTCGTGGTCGAACTGCTGGAGCTGGTGGAATCATTGGTGGTGCTGGAGCCGCTGGTGCCGGTAGAGCCGCTTGATGTGGCAGAACTGCCGGAGCTGCTGGAACCGCTGGTGGTGCTGGAGCTGCCGGTACTGGCAGAAGCACTGGTGGTACCTGAACTGCCGGCGGCGGCAGTGCTGCCGGTATTGGCAGACGTGGTCTTGGCGGGGTCGAAGTCGAAGTCTACAATAGCCCCAGTGGCGGCGGAAATCTCATAATCGTATTCGTCATAGGCCGCTGTATAGAACTCTACGTCATAAACCTGCTGTCCGTTGTCGTAGTCCAGCTTGCATTTTACGATAGTGACTTCTCCCTCTGTCAGCCCCGCATCCGCCAGGGCGATGGCCTTTGCCTCGTCCGCCGTGATGATGGAAGTAGCAGCGGTGTCAGTCCCGGCGCTGCTGGAGGCTTCTGCCTCTGCGGCAGCCGCGTCCTCCGTGGAGGTGTTTGTTTCTGTAGCTTCCAGGGTGCTGGCCACCTTGGAAACCACCTGGGTGGTATTTTCCGCTGTAGCGTTTACATTCTCGCTTTCGATGATGACGCCGGTCAGCGCGTCCACATCAAACTCATACTGTACACCGTCTACGGTCAGTTCCACATCGTAGTAATCCACGCCGTTTTTGCTGGAAAGCTCTGCGCTAATCTGTTCCACCTGTCCCGCCGTCAGTCCGGCAGCTTCCAGAGCCAGGGAGCTTGCGTTTTCCGTGCCGATATATTCAAGGGCGGCAGTGTCTTGCGTGCATCCCACCAACAGGAGGGCGGCCAGGGCCAGCGCACAAACGATAATGAGGGTCTTTCTTTTCTTGGTTTTCATGGGTCGTTCTCCTTTCAGAATTTGAAGTTTTGTATTTGATTTAGGAACCCCGTTCCTTGTTTCTGATGCTAGTTTACGACCCAAACCTTTCACGAATATGAAATTTTGAAAAAATTTTTTGTTTTCCTCTTTGGGGCATTCCCGCGCCCCATGACGGTCACATTTGACAAACTGAGCGTCCCGCTCCCATTCGGGAGCAGGACGCTGCACTTTCGTTTAGGTTTTCTGTTTCAGGGATTTATCGAAGTTTTACTGGATAACATCCCCCAGCAGGGCGGCCACAAGGCCGGTGGGATCCACGATGGTCAGGGTGCCGGTCTCGGCGTCATAGGAAACCTCCGCGCCGATGGCAGTCAGCAGGTCGCTGACAGAAACGGTCAGCGCGCCCTCGCTCTCGGCGGCAGCCTCGTCAGCGCCGTCCTCGACCAAAATTACAACGCCGGTGTACTCCACCCCCGCCTCAAAGGCGTCGATCTGGGTGCCGGTGGTGATGTCATAGGTCAGCTCGTCGTTGCTCATGCCGCAGTCCACATAGATGGCAAGGCTCTTGCCCTCGGGGGCCTGCACCACAGCGCCCTCCTCCAGGGTGAAGCTGTAGAGGTTAGAGTCGCCGGTAACAGTCCAGACAGAATCGGCGTCCATGCTCATACGAACGCCCCAAACCGTCTCATAGGTATCGTTATAGATGGCATTTTTCAGGGTGGCCTCCATGGCGGTCAGCTCATCGGTGGCCTCCGCCAGCTCGTCCTCAGGCAGGGCCTCGGCGGCCTCTGTCCAGTAAGCGTTCCAGGCGGCCAGGGTGGCACCCACCACAGCGCCGGTCAGGTCAGCGTTCTCCAGAGACAGAACCATCTTGCGCATATAGTCCTCGTGGAGAATGTCGCCCTCGGCGGTCAGGTTAGCCAGAACCACCTCGTCGCCCACGTACTCGGTGCCGTCCACAGGATAGATGCCGGAAGCCATGGAGTCATAGGTGAACATGGAGTGAACCAGAATGCCGGTGCGGCTCGCAAGCTCGCAGTTATCAATAACAACCTTGCCGTTGTGGCTGGCGATGAACACCAGCGCGCCGCTCTGATACTCGCTGATCAGGCCGCTGATGCCGGTGCTTTCGCCGTCGGTCCAATCCTCATAGGTGGTGCCGTCGGCAAACTGGACATCCTCGTCCAGGGTGGAGATGTAGGAGTTATACAGATACGCCTCGGCCACGGAATCGGCCCCGGCCATATCCGCGTGAATCTTGATGGCGTAGTCATGGGCAATCAGCTCGGTGGTGCCGTCCGCGGTGGCGGAAGCTTCCATCAGGTCAGCCTCGCCGTCATAGGGGTCGGTGGCGGTCTCGTCCGCGTTCTCCAGGGAGTCCACAGTCAGAACAGCCGTCCGGCAGACGGTGATGCCGGTATTGCCGGCCACAACGCGGCTGCCATACACAAAGGCGGTGCAGCCCGCGGCGTCATAGATAGCATAGCCGCCGGTGCCGATGTTCTCCACATCGGAGTTGACCACATACATGGTGGTGGAGGTGTTGTCATAGCTCAGGCCGCCCCAGGAGTTCGTCAGGACGGTGGAGTTAAGGAACCACACATCGCCGCCCATCAGGAGCAGGGCGCGGGTGGAGTGGTTCACAAACATACTGTCCACGCAAATCAGGTCGGGCAGCTGGGTAGCGTTGGAGTCACGAGTGGTAGAGGGAATATGAACAGTGGGACGCCCGGTGCCGTTGGACTCCACATAGACGTTCTTCAGCTCGATGGCGGAGCCGTTGAAGGCCAGGGCCACGCCAGGAGCGGTCTCTGTAGCGCCGCTGGCCAGCTCCTCGTCCTCGTCCGTCTCCATGACGATAACGGAGTTATAGCTCTCGCCATCGGGGGCCTCGTAATAGTCCTCCTCGCCGCCGAGAACCACCGGGGTGGTCTCATCGGTGAGCTGGTTTATTACGATACCGCTGTTGCCAACAGCTTCATCCTCGTCCCAATCCTCAGCGCCGCAGTAGATGTAGATGCCGCCCACGGTGTAGGTCTCGCCCACCTCAGGGGTGGCAACCTCATCCTGATACTCTACCTCATAGGCGTCGGTGACGTTCTCACTGACGGTATAGCCGTCCTCCCCATATTCGATATACAGGGCGGCGCGGGTACCCAGGATGTCCACCGCTTTGGTGGAGTTGTCCGGCGGGGCGCTTGTGGCGCTGCCGCCCATGGAGGTGTCCGGCATATCGCTGGAGGCGAATGCACTCACGCTCAGCAGCATACACAAAGCCAGAACCAGCGCTAAGATTTTACAGCTCTTCATGTTGTAGTTTCTCCTTTCAAACTTTCAGTCATTTATATGATGACAAAAAAATGACATACGCTCATTATAGCAGACTTCCTGAAAAAAACAATACCTAATTTTAAGCAATTTCATTGACATGACAAAAATGAGGCATTATATTATAAATTGTTATTCAAAGAAGCGAGGACAAATCCAATGAAAAAACATTATCTTATCCCCCTTCTCCCCCTGACGCTCGCAGTGGCGCTGCTGTGCGGCTGCGCCCGGGAGGATGCCGCATCAGCGGAGACTGCCGTCACGGAGGCCCCAGCGGTGCAGGATACCGCCGAAGCCGCTGTGCTGTCCGCGCAAAGCCTCGCCGTCTCTGAGGACGAGATCGTGCTGAACGGAACCACAGCCAGCGTGCCGGAGGGCGTCTCCTGCGCAAACGGCGTCGTGACCATCGAGAGCGCCGGAACATACCGGCTCACCGGTTCCCTGACTGGGCAGGTGGTCGTAGATGCGGACGGCCCGGTGGAGCTGATACTGGCCGGGGCCAGCGTCACCGCCGCCCAGGCGGGAGAGTGCGCTATAGAAATTCAATCTGATGAGGACGTTTTGCTGACCCTGGAGGCAGGGACGGAAAACACCCTCTCCGACAGGGCATCGGCAGCAAACAGCGCCGCCTCCGCCGCTCTGTATTCCAAGGGCGCTCTGACCATTGCCGGAAGCGGCAGCCTGACTGTCACAGCAGGAGCCAACAACGGCATCCAGTGCAAAGCGGCTCTCACTGTTTCCAGCGGCCAGGTGACTGTCACTTCGGCAAACCATGGTCTGAAATCCTCTGGCCTGCTGACCGTTTCCGGCGGAAATATAACCGTGCAGTGCGGCGGAGACGGCCTGTGCGCCCAGGCCGGACGGCTGGCGTCGGGAGATATTCTTCTGACCGGCGGCAATATTTCCATCAGCGCCGGAGAGCGCGGCATGGACAGCGAAGGAACGATTACCATCACCGGCGGGGACGTTTCCATTCTCTCCACAGACGATGGCATCCGGGGCACGAACGTAACCGTCAGCGCCGGAGCTGTCGTCATTGACGCCGGGTGCGACGGCATTCAGGCCGAGACACTTTTGACTATCGCCGGGGGTGACTTCCAGATAACCGCCGGGGGCGGCGGCGGAGACGCCAGCAGCCACGCCGGAGAGAGCTTCGGCATGGGCGGTGCGTCCGGCGAGGCCAGCGGCGAAACGGAGACCGCCTCCGACACCAGCGCCAAGGGCCTGAAAAGCGACGGAGACATTACCGTTTCCGGGGGCACATTCGACCTGAACACCTCTGACGACAGCATCCACTGCGCTGGGCTTTGCACCATCGACGGCGGCAACATCACCATATGCTCCAGCGACGACGCCATTCATGCGGATGATATGCTGGTGATAAACGACGGAACCATTACCGTCACCGACTGCTTTGAAGGTTTAGAGGCTTACGCCATCGAGATACACGGCGGCGACATAGACCTCCGCTCGGTCAACGACGGCATCAACGCCAACGGCCCGGAGACCATGGGCATGGGCGGTTTCGGCGGCGCATCCGGCGAGGCAAGCGGCGAAACAGAGGACAGCTCCACCGACTCCATCAGCGGCTCTAGCATCACCTATTACCGGCAGACGGGAGGCAGCGTTCACCTTGTCGTAACCGGCAGCATGAGCAACGTGGGCGACGGCCTGGATTCCAACGGCAGCGTGTATATCGACGGCGGCACGCTCATCATCTCCACCGACGGCAGCACCCAGGAGGGAGCCATCGACTATGGCGGCGGCGAGTTTGTCATCACCGGCGGCGTGGTCATTGCCGGAGGCTCCTCCATGATGCAGGAGAGCCTTTCCACCAGCTCCACGCAATGCTGTGCTGTTCTGGCAACGAACACCCAGGCCGCCGGAACGGAAGTGACCATTCTGGACGAGGACGGCAGCATTATCGCCTCCGCCGTGATGGAGGACACCTTCTCCTGCCTTATCATCTCCCACCCGGACATGACCGTGGGCAATGTGTACACCGTGACCTACGGCACGGAATCCACCACCCTGGACTTCACCAGCTCCGCCGTGATAAACTCCTCTGGCGGCTTCGGCATGGGCGGCGGTATGCCCGGCGGCATGGGCGGCCCGAGCTTTTAAACTGATATATCTATATCCCACGCGCCGCGCCAGGCATTATGCTTGGCGCGGCGCGGTTTATTATTTAAAATCAGGGCTTGATGTTCCCCTTCTCGATGTTGTCCTGAAGAATACGGCAGGTGACGTCATAAAGCTTTTGCGAACCGGCCTTTGTCCGCTCCTGGCGGCCATAGACCTGGGCGGCGGTAACGCCGTGGGCGCGCCAATCGCCGCCGTTGTTGCTGTCGTTTAAAAGCAGGGGCTGGAAATTGTCCATGGCGTGCGCGAAATGGGCCTCCGGGGTCTCGTCCGCCTCAAATTCATCGAACACCGCCGCAAGCTCCGCCCCCATATCCTCCGGCAGCAGGCCATAAATACGCTCCTTCGCCGCGGCCTCCCGCGCCTGCTGCGTGGCAAGTCCCGCCGCGTCATAGGCATAGGTGTCCCCCGCGTCAATCTCCACGACGTCATGGATAAGACACATCAGCATGACCCGGCCAATATCCACCGGCTCATTTGCGTACTCCCGCAGCACATAGGCCATCACCGCCATATGCCAGGCGTGCTCCGCGTCGTTCTCGTTCCGGCCCTGGCCGGACAGATGGGTCTGACGAAAAATATTTTTCTCCTTGTCCAGCTCCAGAATAAAATCTATCTGCTTTGACAGCCGCTCGTCTGTGTTCATGCCCCGCGCACCTCGTTTCCTCAATTTCCGGCCCCCGGGCCGGACGCTTTTATTGTATCACGTTTATCACGTTTTTGCATCGGTGTGGAACGCTTTTGGACATCACCATCGCTTTTATGGTGTATGGGGTTGTGTTTGTGGCATATTTGTGGCATAATTATGTTACAATAAAAATTAAAAGAGAGTTGATTACTATGTGCGAAAATGAAGAAAAAGCATGGCTTCTGGAGACTTACGACAAGTTGAAGGAGGCGGAGAAGAATATTCAAGAGAGTAACGTGGTGGATGCCCTCTCTCACCTAAAGGAACTGCAAGCCAGGTACGGCCTCTGATAGAAGATTTCCGAAGCGAAAAGATATACCAACCGTTGACCGGCTGGTATATCTTTTTTCGTGCCTTTTATTTTTCCTTCCCCTTCCGGGACAGGGTCAGCGCTCCGCAAAGGGCGGCGGCGCATACGGTGAGCAGAAGCGCCCAGAGGATCGGGCTGGACTCGTCGCCGGTGGTCGGGGCCTTGTTAGCGGGGCTTGCGGTGGGCGTCGTACCCGCTGACGTGCCGGTGGCCGGGATGTCCGCCAGCTCCTTCGTGGCCGTGTACTCCACGCCGTTAAAGGTGACGGTAGCAGTATAGACCGTCACACCCGCCTCGGTCTCCGTCGCGGCGGTCTTGACCTCGGACGTTATCGTGGCTATCACCGACTGAATGTCGCCGCAGGTCTCGCAGGTGAAGCCCACCACGGCAGATTTTCCGTCCTCCGACCAGGTGAACACCGCCTCGCCATAGCTGTGGCCCGTGGCGGGGATGACCTGGCTGTCCTTCACCTCGTCGCAATTCTTGCAGTGGATGGACTGGCTGCCCTCGGTGGTGCAGGTGGCCGCCTTGTCCACGGTATACTCCGTCTCCCAGTCGTGCCCGGCGGCAGGGACGGCAACAGTCTGCGTTTCCGTGTAGGTCTGCCCCTCAAAGGTAACGCTGGCCGTGTAGACTATCTCCCCGGCTGTCGTGCAGGTGGCGGCGGTGGTGGTCTTGCTCGTCACCGTGCAGTTCTCCGTCACGGTGCCATCCCCTTCGTCACAGGTGAACGCGGCGGTGGCCGTGCTGTAATCCTCCGCCCAGGTAAATACCGGGTCGCCATAGCTGTGGCCCGAAGCGGAGAGGGTGAGACTGCTTGGGTCTGTTATTTCAGTTGTGCCATCTGCATCGCTGAAATATTTTCCGCAGACCGAGCAATACCAGTATTCCTCGTTTCCATCCTCCGTGCAGGCGGCGTCTTTGGCCTCGTAATGGGTCAGCACATGGATTGAAATCACTTCACTGCCCGCTGTTAATGCCGTGCCGTTGACAATCACCGTCCCGGAGGAGGTGCTGTTAATATGCACATCCGTTGAGGCGGTGCTGATACCTGTCAGTTCAAGGTCGCCGTCGGTTACTGTAATTTCAACAGTATTAACCGCCGGATCCTGCTCTGCGTCAGCAATCAGCGCCTCAATGCGGCTGGCTTGGTTTGCGGGAGTATCTATGTAATAGAGGCCCGTACCGTCGTAGGTAATCTGGGTAACGTCATCGGCCAGAAAGTCCGACGCGACCTGGGTGCTGTAGGTTCCATTTGAGATGGTGATTTTCATGTCATTGGTATTTGTATTTTGTTCCGTACCATCATCTTTGTTCATACCGTAGACAGCCTGACCAGTTGCGTTGGTAGCGCTCACCGTCACCTCGCCGTCAACAATCAGCTTCGTGGCGGTTATATAGCTTCCAACAACATATATTCCATGCCCGCCGGAAATCGTTCCGCCGTTTACTGTGACCACCGCACCATTGCTAACCCAAAGCCCCGCTCTAGTACCGCTGATGACCGGCTCAGCATTTGTGTCGTCAATGGTTAGATTCACCACATAGGATGTTGATGTGTCTCCCTGCGCGTATACGCCAAATTGGCTACTGCCAATTATTGTTCCGCCAGTAATCTCCGCATTGATATCAGATGTCCAACTGTATAAACTCACACCATAAGTGCCGCTGACGCTGCCCCCGGACATGGAAAAGGTACCTCCTTCTAATTCAACGCCGCGTGAACTTGTACTGGTAATCTCACCGCCGGTGATTGTAATTTTACCGTTCTGCAACAAAATACCATAGGATTGATTGCTTGTAATGCTTCCTCCGCTAACCGTCAGAGTATGTGTAAGGCTTGAGGAGGTACAGGCTATGCCATAACTTCCGCCGCTGATAGAGCCATCGGTGACTTTCACCTCTGTGTTGTCGCTGAGATAAATTCCGTAGCTGGTGCTGCCGCCTGTGGCGGAAATCGTCCCGCCGGAGACGGAAACGGTGCCTCCTCTGCTGTTAATGGCATAAACCGCACCACTGGTTCCGCCCGTGGCGGAAATGGTGCCGCCCTCTATATTCAGTGTTCCGATATTCCAAATTCCACCGGTGCCGCTGGTGCCGCTGATGACGCCATCCCCGCCTGTGCTGCTGTCCGTCACCGTCAGGGTTGCATTTTCATTACTTACTTGCAACACATAGCCCGTACTCGCACTTCTCGTGATGCTGTGTCCGTTCAAATCCAGCGTAATCTCGGCAATTTTGTTGGTTATGAGCTGGCCTGATGTAACCACAACGTCATCATTCAGCTTAATGGTGACAGCCTCGGTCGCAGCATTGGCATCTTCTACCGCAGCTTCCAGGGTTGTATACTCTTTATCACCAATATACGCGACATTCGCGGTGTTATCATCCGACGCAAGCAAAATGCCTTCGTTGGCCGCAGAACCCAGGAGAAGGGCCGGCTCCTCCGATACGGCCTCTTCCTCAGGCTCCGTCGGTTCCTCTGATTCGGCAGGCTCCGCCGGTTCTTCCGCCTCTTCTGCTTCTTCCTCTTCGGCCTCCGGCTCCTCGCCTTCCGCCTCTTCCGCTTCTTCCGTTTCTAGGGTCTCCCCCGCTGCCTCCCCGGCAGCCGGACTGTCGCCCTCCTCCGGCTCGTCCGCAAACGCGGCGGCGGAGAACAGAGACAGCGCCATGGTCAGAACCAGAAGCCAGGTTATTATTTTCCGCTGCTTCATTTTGAAACTCCTCCTATAAAAATTTTCCAATATTTTCCAAGCGCAAAAAGCGCCTCCCCGCGGGGTTTCCCCGCCGGAAGACGCTCTGTTACGCAAAAAAGGGCAGACCCTGTCCCAGGACGCAATTATGCCGTGCCGTGCCGTGCCGTGCCGTGCCGTGCCG
>JAJQHT010000045.1:11710-12679 GCA_021199595.1 Oscillospiraceae bacterium | reverse complement strand
GTTTCGGGACGGCCCTCTGTTTATGCGCTGCGGCACGTCTGATGCGCCGGGGAGCGGGTATAGTCCTCCTCTGCCGTCTTATGGCAGATAATCCTCAAGCATAAGCCCGCTGCCCATGATGTATTCATAGCTTTCCGCTCCAATCAGGGCATAGACGCGGCCCACGAAGTAGAGCTGGCCGTCGCCGCCTATCCACAGGCGGTCTGTGTCCGCGTTGTCGTCGGCCACGGTGCGGTCATACTGCTGCTGATAAAAATCCTCATCGGAGGATTTCATGCCGCCGTATTCGTATTCAAACTCCTGGCCGAGAAGATCCAGCTCCAGGGCAGCCATCTCCTCCGGGGTAATCTCAAAAAGCTCCATCAGGTCTTCCGAGGTCATCTCCTGGCCGGTAGACAGATCCAGGTTATACGGCGTATACAGCTGATAATCGGTCTGATAGTCGAGCACCATCAGGATGCTGAGCACCTGTTCATTTTTGAAATATTGATAATACACCACGCACATGGGGTCGTCCGCATAGGCGGTGAAAGCCTCGTCAATGGCGTCGTTAATGGCCTCCGCGCCCTCGCAGTCCAGGGTGATGTGAGGCAGAACTCCCTCCTCCGGCCAGGCGTCCGCCACGCAGTCATCGGCGCTCAGGGTCGTATAGTCAAATGTGATCCCGCCGCTCTCCGCCGGTGGCTCTTCCGCCCGGACGTCGCCGCCGTCCGTTTCCGCATCCGTGGCCGTGGCGGGGCTTACGTCCTCCGCGTCGGAAGCGGAGGCCTCCGTCTGCTCCGTATCTGTGTCTGTATCTGTTTCGGCCGCCGTGTCAGGGGCCGCGGCATTGTCTTCGCCTTCCGTGTCCACGGGCGCTTCCGTTGCCCCGAGAGACTCGGCAAGCTCGCCCAGGTCTTCGGAAATGCCGTCCACGCTGCACGACGGCGTCCCCAGCAGCACGAGCAATATCAGCGTCAGGGCTATAAA
>JAJQHT010000045.1:0-11700 GCA_021199595.1 Oscillospiraceae bacterium | reverse complement strand
GTTTCATGGAAAACTCTCCTTTCATTTTTAACAAAGCTGCGACCGATAGGCCCGGAAGGCGGTGGGAATGGGATAGCGCTCCCGCTCCCCGGCCTCCGCCCAGACAAATCGCTCCGGCGCGGCAGCGCATTCGATGCGCCAGCCGGTCATATGCCATTCAAGATGCGTGAAGATATGCACCGCCTCCCCACAGGGTGCGGCCTTCACCGGCCCGCAGCCCCAAGCGGCGGCCTGCGCCAGCGCCTCCTGCTCATCCAGCCGGCCCTCCACGTTGGGAAGCTCCCACAGTCCGGCAAGCAGGCCCTTATCCGGCCTTCGGCAAAGGGCCGTCCGGCCCTGGCAGGTCAGGATAAACACGGTGCGGGGCTGTATCTGCCGGGGACGCTTTTCCGGCATGACGGGGTAATCCGTCTGCCGCCCCCGGGCCATAGCCAGACATTTGTCCTTCAGAGGGCAGCTGTCGCAGTCCGGCGTCCCGGGCAGGCAAACCGTTTCCCCCAGCTCCATGATGGCAGATGTCACGTCTCCGCACCGCTCGGAAGGATACTGCGCCTTCAGCGCCTCGTGAAACCGCCGCTTCACCTTTCCGTCGGCAATGCTCTCCCCGCAGGCGGTCAGGCGGGCGCATATGCGCAGCACGTTCCCGTCCACCGCCGGTTCCGGCAGGCCGAAGGCAATGGAGGCAATCGCCCCGGCGGTATAATCCCCGACACCCGGCAAAGCCCGGAGGGCCTTCACATCCGCCGGAAGCTGGCCGCCATATTCCGCCGCGATAATCTGCGCCGCACGGCGCAAATTTCTTGCGCGGGAATAGTAGCCCAGCCCCTCCCACAGCTTCAAAACCGTCTCCTCCTCGGCGGCGGCCAGCTCCTCCACCGTGGGGAGCGCGGCCATAAAGCGGTCAAAGTAGCCGCGCACCGCCTCGATGCGGGTCTGCTGGAGCATGATCTCCGACACCCACACCCGGTATGGCGTGGGGTTCTGCCGCCAGGGGAGGGGGCGCTTGTGCGCGTCATACCAGGGCAGCAGCGCCTCCGCCAAACCCTGTGGCAGGGAATTCATCGGCTCAGCCAATTTCGCCGGAGGCGCTTTCCACCAGGATGACCACGTCCGTATAGGTCACGCCCGGCTCCAGCTCGTCAATGACCTCGCCGGAGGCGGTGTCATAATAGGACAGGTCGGAAGCGGTATCGCAGTTTGCATAAATCGTGTACGCTCCGTCGCAGACAACAGCGTCCGCGCTCTCCACGGTCAGGCTGCCCAGGCTAGAGGTGGCCGTCACCGTCCAGGTGCTGTTCTCGTCAATATACAGGTTCACGCCGGTCTTGTTCTCATCCCCGTCGTAGCTCTCGTCCACCACCAGGGCGGAACGGATGGCCTCCGCCCGGCTCTCCGTCAGGGCGGCGGTGTCAAGCCCGGCGGCCTCCAGCATGGCGGTCAGGTTCTCCGTACTCCACAGGTCGTTCCACATCTGCATCGTATAGCTCTGGATGGAGCCGGTCAGGGAGGCATTTTCCAGCGTGACGGTCATCTGCCGGTGGTAGTCCTGGTGGAGAATATCGCCGGTATACGCGCCGTTTGCAAACGTGGCGGAAATGCCCTCCAGGGCATCCTCCCCGGCGGCGCGGTACATGGAGGTGCCGCCGTTCGGGTCATAGGCCACGATGCTCTGGAGCAAAACACCGTTGGAGGGGTAGATCTCCGTGTTGTCAAAGGTCATCTCCGCCTGCATGGAGCGCACCAGGGCGGCGCTGCCCCACATATTCTCCATGGCAAACCAGCTCTCCCCCTGGTTAAAGGAGGTGTCGTCGTCCGACTCCGTCCAGCGGAAGGAGATGTCAAGGCCAATCTCCTCCCCGGTGGCCCCCACAGTACGCAGGCCGTGGGCTGTATCCGTGGTGACGATGGAGTTTGCCACCACGCAGGAGGCGGTGCCGTCGGCCACGCCGTTTGTGTGAACCACGATGGCGTTAATGTTGGCGGCAATAATGCTCCTGCCGTCCTCGGTAATGGCCTCGTCCACCGTGACGCCAAACTCCTCCATGTTGGCGGCCACCGTCTCATCCGCCAGACCCGCCTCCAGGTCGTCGATCACGGCGGTGGCGTGGCCGCACAGGAAGATGGCGTAATCCGTGGCCTGAATCTCCGTGCCGTAGAAGTCCATATAGTTGTCGTTCAGGACATAGGCCCCGTAGCCGCCGCAGTAGGCTTCCAGGTAGCTGTTCACCGCCCAGGTGTGAGTGCCGTCATTCTGGCCCTCCTGGCTCAGGCAGCCCCAGTCCTGGGTGACGATGGTGTCGTTATAAAACCAGGTCTCCCCGCCGAACAGCAGGGCCGCGCGGGTGGAGGCGGTCAGCAGGGTGAACAGGGGGTGCCAGCTCTCCCCGCCCTTGGTGTTCAAAAAGCAGTTGTCCACCACCACAACGGAGTCCGCATTCATATTATAAATAGCGGGGGCACGCATACCGTCCGTCTCGATGTAGAGGTTTTCCAGCAGGTAGTTGCCCTCGTCCATCAAAACGCCCACGCCGTCGTCGCCCTCCACGGCGTCGTCCACCAGCTCCTCACCCTTGAGGATGATGACGGAGTTGAAGGAGAGGGCCTCGCCGATCACCTCCACATCGAAGAAGTCCTCCGCGCCGCCGATGTACATGATCATATCCTCCGCACCGGCCCAGGCAATGCCGTTGTCCGTGTCGGAGTCCTCGGTCTCGGCGCTGTAGTCCGCCCCGGTGATGTAAACGCCGGAGACGGCCTTGTCCGTAACGGAGCCGCCCTCCGCAATCTCCAGCGTCCCGGCAAAGGACGTCCAGGAGCTGTCGTCGTTCACGGTCTGCACCGTGGCGTGGTCGATGGAGATGGCCGCCTGATCCACCGTCTCGTCAAAGGTGGGATAGGACGAGTCCGCGCCCCGGTCGCCCCCGGAAGCCTCCCCGGAGGCCAGGGCCGCCGTTCCCATAGAAAGGCACAGACACAGGGCCAGCAGCAGGCAAAGCAGTTTTTTCATTTCATGTTCCTCCTAAATGCTTCAAATGTATCTGATATATTTATTTTACATTATATCATATCTTAGCAAGTCGGTACAGCGTTCGAAAAAAATTTACGCTCCCCCAAAGCTGCCGAATCGTTTACAAAAAGTTTCAAAAGCCCTCCGGCCCTTGACAGGCAAGGGCTTGAATGCTATGCTTTTTTGTTGAAGAATATAAAAAGGAGACAAAAAATGAATTTAATCTATGGCATCAAGGACAGGCCCAAATTCGGCCAGACCATCCTGTTTGCCCTGCAGCAGCTGCTGGCTATCATGGCCGCCACCATCGCGGTGCCGGCTGTGGTGAACTCAAGCTGCGGCACGGCCCTGCCCGCCTCCGCCGCCCTGTTTGGCGCGGGCGTCGGCTCCATTGTGTATCTGCTGTTCACCCGCTCCGCAAGCCCGGTGTTTATCGGCTCCTCCTTCGCCTTTATCGGCTCCATGATGAGCGCCTTCTCCGGCGCGGCCTCCATGGCCGCCGGGTACTGGGGCCTGATCATCGGCGCGGTGATGGCGGGGCTGGTGTACGTGCTTTTGGCCGTCATCATCAAATTCTGCGGCGTGGCCTGGGTGGACAAGCTTATGCCCCCGGTCATCATCGGGCCGACCGTGGCCATCATCGGCCTGAGCCTTTCCGCCAACGCGGTGGGCGACCTGACCTCCTCCAGCACCGCCGGCGGCTCCACCTATGTGGCGGTCATCTGCGGCCTCATTACCCTGGCCGTGACCATGCTGGCCTCCACCTACGGCAAAAAGGGCCTGCGGCTGATCCCCTTCATCGTGGGCATCCTGGCCGGCTATGCCGCCGCCTCCGTCTTCGCCATCATCGGCAAGCTCACCGGGGCAGAGGCCCTGATTGTCATCGACTATAGCTCTTTCGTGGGCTGCGGTCTGTTCTCCGTGCCGGACTTCACCTTTATCCTTGGAAACGGCGGCCTCAAGGACATCTCCGGCACCTATCTGCTGACCCTGTTCTCCGCCTATGTACCGGTGGCCTTCGTGGTCTTCGCGGAGCATCTGGCCGACCACAAGAACCTCAGCTCCATCGTGGGCGTGGATCTTCTGAAGGAGCCGGGCCTGACCCGCACCCTGCTGGGCGACGGCGTCGGTTCCATGGCGGGGGCCGTATTCGGCGGCTGCCCCAACACCACCTACGGCGAGTCCATCGGCTGCGTGGCCATCACCCGCAACGCCTCCACCATCACCATCTGGGGCGCGGCGGGGCTGTGCATCCTGTTCTCTTTCGTTAGTCCCCTGATGGCCTTTTTGGAGTCCATCCCCTCCTGTGTCATGGGCGGCGTATGCGTGGCGCTGTATGGCTTCATCGCGGTCTCCGGCTTCAAAATGCTGCAATCCGTTGACCTGAATAAAAACCGCAATCTGTTCGTGGCCTCCGTCATCTTCATCACCGGCGTGGGCGGCATGACCCTGACCTTCGGGGCGGTGGAGATTCGCACCGTGGCCTGCGCCCTGATCCTGGGCATTCTGGCAAACGTCATGCTCTCCGGGGAAAAGGACGAGGAGCCGGAGGAAAAATAACTGCTCATCCTCTGAACGCACTGGGAACCTATTGTTCACAGTGCGTTCTTTTTTTGTCCCATGAGTAACAAATTATCCATATTTTATTTACATATTCCCGTAGATTGCCAGGAAAAAATGGGTTACATTATACTCACAAACAAAAACAACTCATCCTTTTCCCAAAACAAACAGGAGGCAGTATCATGGATGACAGAAACGATATGTACCCGCAGAACAATGAACAAAGCACAGAACAGAATACCGCCCAGGCGGACGGCGCTTATACCTCGCTGCAGCCGGTGTATAAGCCGGTAGACCCTATATACGTCGCCCCCGGCGCTTCCTACCGTCCCCCCGAAGCGGCGCAGCAGCAGCCCCAGGATCCTCCCCAGAACCCGCCCGCGCGGCACATGAAGAGGGAGAAAAAGCCCCGCAGACCTCTCGGCGCGGGCGCCATCGCCGCCATCTGCATCGTGTGCGCCCTGGTGGCCGGGCTGTTCGGCTCCGGCATCACCTATTTTGTCACCGGCGGCAGCGATGAAACCGCCATTGCAGAGAGCGCGGAGGACAGCTCCGGCAGCTCTATCGTCTCCAGCTCCTCCAGCACTCTGGAGCTGACCAGCGTCTCCTCCTCCAGCACCTCCGTCAGCACGGCCACCGCCGTCTACGAGCTGGCCACCCAGCAGGTCGTGGGCATCACCACGGAGATCACCTATAACGTCTTCGGCCAGGCCACCTCCACCAGCGTTTCCGGCAGCGGCTTCATCATCAGCGAGGACGGCTACATCATGACAAACTATCACGTCATCGAGGACGCCTACGAGGGCGGATATGAGATTACCGTGATGATGTATGACGAGACGGAATACGTGGCCGAGATCGTCGGCTTCGACGAGGACAGCGACATCGCGGTTCTGAAGATAGACGCCACCGGCCTGAACGCCGCGGAGCTTGGCGATTCCGACGAGCTGGTGGTAGGCCAGGAAATCTACGCCGTGGGCAACCCCCTGGGCGAGCTGACCTATACCATGACCAGCGGCATCGTGTCCGCCACCAACCGCACCATCACCACCGAGGAAGGCGTGGCCATGAATATGTTCCAGATCGACGCGGCAGTGAACAGCGGCAACTCCGGCGGCCCTGTGTATAATACCAGCGGCCAGGTCATCGGCATCGTCACCGCCAAGTATTCCGACACCGGCGTGGAGGGTCTGGGCTTCGCCATCCCCATCAACGAGGCCATCCACATCGCAAACCAGATCCTGACCTATGGCTACGTCACCGATAAGGCCTATATGGGCGTGTCCGCCCGGACTGTCACCGCCACCATCGCCGAGTATTACGGCATGGTCGAGGGCGCTTACATCGAAACCGTGAACGAGGGCAGCGCCGCCGAGACGGCGGGTCTGGAATCCGGCGACATCATCACCGCCATAGACAACACCACGATTTCCAGCGCCAGCGACTTGACCAACGCCGTCAAGGGGTATCGGGCCGGAGACACCGCCGAGCTGACGGTCTTCCGGGACGATGAATATATCACCCTGACCATCACCTTCGATGAAAAGCTCCCCGATGAGGAGACGGAAGAGGAGGAAGACACCGACACCTCCGCCTCCGGCGAAATGCAGGGAGGACAAAGCTCCCAGGGCGGCATGAGTCAATTCTTCGGCTACGGTATCTATTGATACCGCGCCGGTGTAAATAGATGTCCCGTTGTCGGCCAACCGATTGATTGAAAAATCTCCAACGTAAAAATTTAAGTCCTTACCTTCTGCAAAGAGTCTGCCCCTGGCAGGCTCTTTGTGTTATAATATCCCAAAAAGCCATGTAAAGAGAGGTGATGTCCATGCCTACATTGGAGGTTCTCTCCCCTGCGGGAGACAGCGAGAAGCTGCGGATGGCCGTGACCTACGGGGCGGACGCGGTATATCTGGCGGGGCCGTCCTTTGGGATGCGGGCCGGGGCGGGATGCTTCGGCCCGGAGGAGATGGCCCGGGCCGTGGACTACTGCCGCAGCCGGGGCGTAAAGGTCTATGTGACCTGCAACACCATCCCGGACGACGAGGAGATCGCGGCCCTACCCGCCTTTTTGGAGCAGCTCGCGGCAGCGGGGGCGGATGCGGTCATTGCGGCGGATCTGGGGGTTTTGCGCCTGTGCCAAAAATACGCGCCGGGTCTCGCCATTCACATCAGCACCCAGGCCGGGGTGATGAACAGCGAGACGGCCCGGTTCTTCTATGACCTAGGGGCCAGCCGGGTGGTGCTGGCGCGGGAGATGAGCCTGGAGCAGATCCGCGCCCTGCGGGACAATACGCCCCCGGCGCTGGAGCTGGAGGTATTCTGCCACGGGGCCATGTGCGTGTCCTTTTCCGGACGGTGCCTGCTGTCCGCCTACATGACCGGGCGGGACGCCAACCGGGGCCGCTGCGCCCAGCCCTGCCGCTGGAAATATTATCTCACGGAGGAAAAGCGCCCCGGCGCGCCCATGGAGCTGGTGGAGGATGGGGGAACGTATCTCTATAACGCCCGGGATTTGTGCATGATAGACCATATCCCCGCGCTGCTGGAGGCGGGGGTATCCAGCATTAAAATCGAGGGCCGGACAAAATCCGCCTATTACGCCGCCGCCGTGGCGAACGCCTACCGCCACGGGGCGGACGCGGCCCTGGCAGGGGAGCCTCTGGACGAAATATGGAGCCAGGAGGTTTACAAGGTCAGCCACCGGCCCTATTCCACCGGCTTTTTCTTTGGCCAGCCGGGGCAGTACACGGCGGACGCCTGCTATTTCTCCCAATACGACGTGGTGGCCCTGGTGGAGGAATGTGACGAGACGGGCCGCGCCCGGCTGAGCCAGCGAAACCGCTTCTTCCCCGGGGACGAGCTGGAGCTGCTGATGCCGGGGCACGCACCTGTTTCCTTTACCGCCGGGGCGCTGTACGATGAGACGGGCGAGGCCCTTCCCGCCGCCAGCCACCCGAAAATGACGCTTTGGACGGCGCTCCCCGTCCAGGCCCCGCCGGATTCCTTCCTGCGGAAGCGGCGGACAGAAAGCATATCCGGCCACGCAATCGAGCCGGAAGGAGGCGAATAATCTATGGAAAATCTGCTGTTCAGCTTAAACGCCACCATGCCGGTGTTTTTGATGATGCTGCTGGGGGTGCTGTTCCGACGCATAGGCTGGCTTTCGGAGGACACCGCGGGAAAGCTCAACTCCTTCGTGTTCAAGGCCCTGCTGCCGGTGCTGGTGTTCAGCGACCTGGCCACCGTGGACTTCGCCGCCCTGTGGGACACGAAATTCGTTCTCTTTTGCTTTTTCGCCACCCTGGGCTGCATCCTGATTGCCTGGGCCGTCTCCCTTCTCTGGCGGGACAAGACCATTCGGGGGGAGTTTATCCAGGCCTCCTATCGGAGCAGCGCGGCCCTTCTTGGCGTGGCCTTTATTCAGAATATGTATGGCACCTCCGGCATGGCCCCCCTGATGATGATTGGCAGCGTGCCGCTGTATAACATCATGGCGGTGCTGGTGCTGTCTATCTTCCATCCCTCCCATTCGGGCCTAGACAAGGGCGCGGTAAAGTCCACCCTGAAGGGGGTAGTAACAAACCCCATCCTCATCGCCATCGCCGCCGGACTTTTGTGGTCGGCCCTGCGGCTTCCCATGCCCACCATTCTGGAAAAGACCGTTTCAAGCCTCGGCTCCGCCGCCACCCCTATGGGGCTTATCGCCATGGGCGCGACCTTCAGCCTGAAGCGGGCCTTTGGCCGGGCCAAACCCGCCGTGCTGGCCGCCTTTTTGAAGCTGGTGGGATTTGGGGCCATATTCATCCCCGTCGCTGTGGCCCTGGGCTTCCGGGAGGACGCCCTGGCCACCATCGTGGTCATGCTTGGCTCCGCCACCACGGTCAGCGGCTTCGTCATGGCCAAAAGCATGGGCCACGAGGGAGTGCTGTCCTCCAGCGTAGTCATGCTCACCACCCTTCTCAGCGCCTTCACCATCACCGCCTGGCTATGGCTCCTACGGAGCATGGGACTGATATAGCCTGTAAAATCGGATTCCCCACTCCGCCAACGCGTACGCAGAAAAGATTTCCAAATGCCTTTATGGTATGAAATAATTCCCCCTTTATAAAGAGCCGATAAACTTGTGAGTACTCACCTGTTCATCGGCTCTGCGTCTTTGTGCCTGGCTCTCTGATTTCATATTGACATGAAAAATCTAACCACGTTTTCATTAAAAATTTGACAAACAGCTGCGAATAGTGTAGGATGATTTTAGTAAAATTGACAATTTTGCGCGGGCATTGCGCGCGCAACTGACTATTTCGGCCATTATTGCCGCAAATCATGCATTGACTGAGCAGGAGGCAGATATGAAAAAAGACAAATATATCGCACACCGTGCCGAAGATGGACGCACCCAGAGCGTCAAGTCCCATCTGGAGGGAACCGCCACGCTGGCGGAACAGTTTGCCGCTTCCTTCGGCGCGGCGGCGTGGGGCCGTTGGGCCGGCCTCGTCCACGACATCGGCAAATACTCCGCGCCCTTCCAGCGGCGCATCAATGACCCCGAACACGCGCCCCGCACCGACCACTCCACCGCGGGTGCGCAGGAAGCACTGCGGCATGGCCTGGCCCCAGCGGCCTACGCCATCGCCGGACACCACGCCGGTCTACCGGACGGCGGCAGCACGCTGGATACATCGGACGCCCCTACCATGGTGGGCCGCTCCCGGAAGCGGATACCGGACTGCAGCCCTTGGCAGCAGGAAGTCGTTCTTCCCCAGGTCTCTCCCCTGCCTTTTCTGGGTTCGGACGGCTTTACCGACAGCTTCTTCACCCGGATGCTCTACTCCTGCCTGGTGGACGCGGATTTTTTGGACACAGAGACCTTTATGCAGGGTCTTCAGCCACGGGGAGGCTATGCTCCCCTGCCAGTGCTGCTGGATATGCTCACCGCCAAAACTGACAGCTGGCTGAACGCCGACCCCGCCAGCGACCTGAACCGCCGACGCAACGACATTCTCCGCGCCTGCATAGACCACGGCGCCCAGTGGCCGCAGGGCCTCTACACCTTAACCGTCCCAACAGGCGGCGGTAAGACCACAGCCTCCCTAGCCTTTGCCCTCCGCCACGCCGCAGAACACAAAATGCAGCGGGTGATCTACGTTATTCCCTATACTTCCATCATCGACCAGACAGTAGAGGTATTTTCGGAAATTCTGGGTTCGGAAAACGTCCTGGCTCACTACAGCGAAGCCGCCTTCCGGCAAAAGGATCCTGAGGATCTGACCCCGGAGGAGTATCGCCAGCTGCTGGCCTCGGAGAATTGGGACGCGCCATTGGTCGTCACTACCGCCGTGCAGTTTTTTGAATCCCTTTATGCCAGCCGCCCCTCCCGCTGCCGAAAACTGCACAATCTGGCCAACAGCGTCATCATTTTTGATGAGGCTCAAACGCTCCCCCTGCCCTATCTCCGGCCCTGCTGCGCCGCTATCGCCCAGCTGGTAGAGCACTATGGAGCCACAGCGGTGCTGTGTACTGCGACCCAGCCCACCTTAGCCCCCCTGTTTGCAGCATTGGCCCCTGGGCTGCCGCTACGGGAAATCTGTCCCGATGGGGAGACCCTTTATCAGGCGCTGCGGCGAAATCATGTGGAGGATCTGGGGTGTCTCAGCCTGAAGGCATTAGGCCAGCGTTTAACGGCACATCGGCAGGTGCTGTGCGTGGTGAACCGCCGCAAAACAGCCCAGCAGCTCTACGCCGCTCTGCCCAAGGACGGGGGCAGCTTCTGCCTGACCACGCTGCTGTGCGCCGCAGACCGCCGAACTAAGCTGGCGGAAATTCGGAAACGGCTCAAAAACGGTCTCCCCTGCCGGGTAGTATCCACCTCGCTGATTGAGGCAGGGGTGGATGTGGACTTCCCTGTGGCCTACCGGGAGGAGGCCGGGCTGGACTCCCTTTTGCAGACGGCAGGGCGGTGCAACCGGGAGGGAAAGGAATCCGACCCCGCCCGGTGTCCCGTGTACCTGTTCTCGCTGGAGGACAGCCCATCACCCAGGATGTTAGAGCCGCAAATTACCGCCCTGCGGGCCGCGCAGCGGGAGTGCGGGGAGCTGGATATGCCGGAAGCCATTGCTTACTACTTTAAGACCCTATACGGCGTCAAGGGAGAAGAAGCGCTAGATCAAAAGAACATCATGGACGCCTTTCGGCGGGGATGGAATGGCGTGCAATTCCCCTTTGCCACGGTATCTAAGGAATTTATATTAATAGAGTCCCCCACCCGAACGATCTATTTGCCCATTGACGAGGGAAAGGCTCTCTGCCAGCAGCTCCAAGCCGGGCAGATAAACCGAACGCTTTATCGGAAGCTTGGCCCTTACAGCCTAGAGGTCTATGCGGAGCAGTATCAGGCCCTCTACCAGGCAGGGGCGCTGGATCCCATTGATGAGCGCTCTGCCGTTTTGACCTCTCCCATCTGGTATGACCGGGAGACCGGGCTGAAATCCGATATTCAGGGGGGACAGGGCTTATTTCTATAGAAGAAAGGACACGGTAAAGAATGTACTTTACCGCGTCCTTGCGTGGATACACCACTCAGTAAATATTTCAACCCTCAGCTTTCGCTGACATTTTTTATTATAAACGACCTTTTCCCTATTGACAAGCAATATTCTATGAAGTATAATTTACACAACTCATTAAATGAATGGAGTGAACGCCATTGTCCATCAAAATCGAAGTCTGGGGGCCTTACGCCTGCTTTTCCCGCCCGGAGATGAAGACGGAACGGGTAAGCTATGACATCATCACCCCCAGCGCGGCCCGGGGCCTGATTGAGAGTGTCTTCTGGCACCCGGGGATGACCTGGGTCATCGATCGCATATACCTTCTCTCCCCCATCAAGTTCACCAATGTCCGCCGAAACGAGGTGAAGTCTGTAATTCCGGGGAGCAGCGTCCTGTCCGTTATGAAGGGCGGCAATGCAGACCTCACCATCTATACCTCGCAGGACATCCAGCAGCGCGCCGCCCTGATTTTACAGGATGTCCATTATGTCATCGAAGCGCATTTCAACATGACGGAAAAGGCCGCCCCCGGAGACAATCCCGGGAAGTTCCAGGAGATAACCCGGCGGCGGCTTTCCA
>JAJQHT010000130.1 GCA_021199595.1 Oscillospiraceae bacterium | reverse complement strand
GCGTAGAAGTAGATGGCGTAGGTGTCGCTGCCCTCCGGGACGGTGAAGATCCAGGACTGGGTCTCCGCGCTGTTGGCGTCGAAGTAGCGGTTGTATATGGCCTTGTTGGTAGAGAGGTCTTGCAGCGTGGTCTGGACGTATAAGTCCTCCCCGCCGGAATAGGCGGTGCCGTCCACGGTCAGAGTATAGGTCTGGCCGGGGATCAGGTCGGTGCAGAGAACGGTGAAGCTACTGTTGTTGTCCGAGACCGCCAGGGCCGCGTCCGGCAGGTCGATAAAGGACAGCCCGTCCGCCTGCGTCTGGGCCAGCGCAGTTTCGTATTCAGCGGTGCCGAAGGTGTAAAAGCTGCTGTCAGAAAATCCATTTGTGTTTATACACATAATGACTATATCCGGCTGAATCTCTTCGACATATTGGACAAAGGTTCCGTCTGTGTAGTACCGCGGGTCGATTGAATAAATCTCAGAAAACTGCGTTGTCAGGAAGTATTCCCACACCCGGCGGAAGGAGTCGCCAACGACTAAAACGCGCTTGTTATTGCAGGCTTCTGTGTTTTTTATAATTTGCACAGGATAATCGCCATACAGATAAATACAATGTGGGTCGGAACCGAAATAGTTTATAGATTCTGTATAGCTTAAATTCAATATGCTGTCACTGTAGCGCCAGGTGGTTGAACCTGAGGGAAGACCTGCATAGGAATAATTTGTTGCGAAGTTTGGGGTGTATACCGAAATATCGTCTACACCAGTATAAAGCGTACCCACCCGCTTTCCGTGGCTGCCGAGGAACCAGTCCTCCAGCACTGTTACCGTCCAGCTCTCATCCTCCAACAGTGTACTGTCATACTCCGCCAGCCCCTGCTGGGAGAGAAGCTCCATTGTCACCCTGGCCGCGGCCAGTCCGGCCTGGGGCATCCAGTGGTGGTCGGTGATAAAATAAACGTCCTCCATGCTCCAGCCGTTTTCCTCGAACCAGGCGTCCATATTCAGTGTATCCACACCGGCACTGTCCAGGGCGGAAATCATGGCGTCTATATTTTCCCTTGCGCTGCTGCTGTAGCCTGGGAGAAATTCAGTGCCATAAAAGGCTTCCTTGCTTGGTGCTAAAACATACAAAAACTCAATTCCCCGGTCGCTTAAAAATTCGTCCAGCTCGATCACACTGGCTGAGTAATCGGAAGTATCCACCTCGTTTTCGGTACGAGCCAGATACCCGTTGGCCAGTTTATAACGCTCGTTCAGCGTATTAATCCCCAACACCCGCGTAGTCAGCCCGTTCAGGTTGATAAAATCATTTTTCTGATAAAAATTCCCCTGCAAGGTATCCTCAAATTCCCCGGAGAGCTGGGAAAAGCCATAAAAGGATATTTCTGTGTCCTTAATGGTCTCCTCCACCTCCCCGGTTATGTTCCGGGCCAGCATATAGAAGATGAACACCAGAAAAAGTACCGAGGGAATCAGCAGGACAATGGTTTTGGCGTTTATTTTCGCTTTCAGTGCGCGCAGCATTTTTGCCCTCCGTTCCCGTTAAAAGTTAAAGTAAATGAAGGGGTTGTTCCCGCCCATCACCAGATAAGAGACGGAGACGATGACCAGCCCTACGGCGCACAGGTCGAAAACGGCGGTGACGGCGGTTTCTGCCCCGCACTTGCGGCAGAGCCATTCCTTCAGCTTTTTCAGGGCCGGGGTGCAGCAGATCAGGGCAATCACCAGGAGGATTTTATAATCGTTGGCATAGCGGATGGCGCTGCTGTCCACAAAAGCATTCCCCGTCAGGCCGAACATGGCGAACAGATACCGCTTGGCGTACCGCAGATTGTCCGCCCGGAACACCACCCAGCCCAGCAGGACGCAGAGCAGGGTGAATATTCGATAAAGTAATACCCCCCCGAGGCAATTCACGTTTTGGGAGATTTGTCAGCTTTTCGAAGGTGAGCAGGATAAAATAGCCAAGGCCCCAGCAGATAAACGTCCAGTTGGCCCCATGCCATATGCCGGTCAGAATCCAGACTGAGAACAGGTTCCGCACCAGCTTATATTTTTTATCCACCCTGGAGCCGCCCAGGGGGAAATAGACATAGTCCCGGAACCACTGACTCAGAGAGATGTGCCACCGCCGCCAAAACTCGGTGACATTTTTGGAGATGTAGGGGTAATTGAAGTTCTCCATAAACTCAAAGCCAAACATCCGGCCCAGGCCGATGGCCATGGAGGAGTAGCCGCTGAAATCAAAGAGGATTTGCAGGGAATAGGCCAGCGCGCCCAGCCAGGCGAAGCAGACGCTCAGGCTTCCCGGCGTGGCGGACAGGTCGAAGGCCGCGTCCGCCACCACAGAGAGATTGTTTGCCAGCAGCACCTTCATGGCAAAGCCGCCGCAGAAGCGGCTGACGCCGGAGGCAAATTTTTCCGCCGTGATGGTGCGCTCCTCGATCTGGTCCGCAATGGTGCGGTAGCGCACGATAGGGCCTGCGATGAGCTGGGGGAAGAAGGCAATATACAGTCCCAGGTAGTAGGGGTTTTTCTGCACCGGCGTGTCTTTTCGGTATACGTCCACCACATAGGACAGCGCCTGGAAAGTGAAAAAGGAGATGCCGATGGGAAGAATAATATTGGTGACAACGATGGAATCACCGAAAATTTTCTGCAAATTCTCGGTGAAGAAGTTCATGTATTTGTTGTAAAACAGCACTCCCAGGTTGGCGACGACGGCCAGAGCCAGGCAAACCCTGCGGAAGCGTTCGTTGCTGCTGCCGTCTATCAGCCAGGCGAACACATAGTTCACCAGGATGGAGGCGATCATCACCAGCACGAATTTTCCCGCGCCCCAGGCGTAGAACACCAGACTGGCCGCCAAAAGCCAGTAGTTTCGCACCTTCTTCGGCAGAATCAGGTTGACCGCCAGGGTGATGGGCAGAAAGAAAAACAGAAACGTCAGACTTGAAAATACCACGGGCTTGTCCTCTTCTTTTCTTATGGAAATTACAGGAATGAATTTAATTCGCTAATTAACCTGATAAATTATATAACTATGTCTATCAAAAGTCAACAAAAAGCGACTGATTTCGTTCCCTACCAACATTTAACCAAAACCTGGTTTTGTTTTTACCGGGAATATGGCACAATATCCCCATAACCTGATAACGAGGTGACGTATGAGCTTTCTGTATTTTCTGGAGGGGCTTCGAACCCCGGTGCTGAATGGTTTTTTCTCGGCCATTACGGCTTTGGGCGGGGAGAGCGTGTTCATTGTGCTGGCCATCGTGGTATATTGGTGCGTCAGCAAGCGGGACGGATATTACCTGATTGCCGCGGGCGTGGGCGGCACGGTGGTGAATCAGTTTTTGAAAATCACCTGCCAGGTGCCGAGACCCTGGGTGCGCGACCCGGATTTCACCATTGTGGAGAGCGCCAGGGAGGGGGCCACCGGCTATTCCTTCCCCAGCGGCCACAGCCAAAACACCGCCGTCTCCTTCGGCGGCATCGCCCGGTTCACCAAAAAGACCTGGCTGCGGTGGGTCTGCATCGTCATTGTGGCGCTGGTGGCCCTGTCCCGGATGTATCTGGGCGTTCACACCCCGGCGGACGTAGGTGTGGGCCTTGCCATCGGCCTTGTGCTGGTGTTTTGCTTGTACCCGCTGTTCCAAAGGAGTGAGGAAAAGCCCCGGATTACCCTGATCGTCTTCGGCGTCGTTTCCGCTCTGGCCCTGGGGGCGGCCCTGTTCGTGGAGTTTTATGACTGGCCCGCGGACATTGACAGCGAAAACCTGGCCGAGGCGCTGAAAAACAGCTATACCATGCTGGGCTGCGCTTTGGGCGTGCTGGTGGGCTGTCCTCTGGAGCGGAAATACATAAAATTTGACACCAAGGCCCCCGCCTGGGCACAGGTGCTGAAGGTGGCGCTGGGGGTGGCCTTTGTCATGATTCTGCGGGTGGGGCTGAAAGCGCCGCTGCAGGCCCTGTTCGGCGGCCATGATGTCGCCCATGCCGTGCGGTATTTCATCGTGGTCGTGGCGGCCATTCTGGTCTGGCCGCTGACCTTCCCCTGGTTTGCCAAGGGCTGCCCCATGGGAAAGAAGGTCAAAAAGGCGCTGAAGATCATCGGCATCATCCTGCTGGTGCTTGTGGTGCTGGTGGGCATTCTGTATTGGGTCGTGACCCGCGATTCCAGCGCCGCGCCGGAGGAGTCGGACGGGGCGACCAACCCCCTGATTACCAGCCTGGGAACCACCATGCTGTCCGGCCATCGGGCGGGGGGCGGCATCGCCCCGGAGAACACCATGATGGCTCTGAAAAACTGCGTGGAGAGCGACGAATACGAGCTGGACATCTTCGAGTTCGACCTGCATCTGACGGCGGACGGTGAGCTGGTTCTGCTCCACGATTCCACCCTTGACCGCACCAGCGACGCGGTGGAGTATTTCGGGGAGAAAAACGTAGACGTAGGCACCAAGACGCTCGCGGAACTGAAAAACCTGAACATGGGCGCACAGTTCGAGGCGGACGACGGCACCATGCCCTATGCCGGGCTGACCGGGGACGAAGTGCCGGACGACCTGCGTATCATCACCCTGGAGGAGACGCTGGAATACCTGGAATCCGCCGGGGATTACGGCTATATCATAGAGATCAAAAACAGCGATGAGCTGGGCTACGAGGCGGCGGACAAGCTGTATGCCATTCTGGCAGAATATGGCTGCCTGGAAAAGACTGTTGTCGGCACCTTCCACAACGAGGTGACGGCTTATATGGACGAAAATTACCCCGATATGCTCCGCAGCGCCGGGGTGATGGAGTGCGTGAAGTTCTACCTCTGTGCCCTGCTGAACTTGAACGTGGATGAGGACACCTTCGGCTTCCAGGCCCTGCAAATCCCCACCACGGATTATGTCATAAACCTGGGTACGGTGCGGGTGATAAATTACGCCCACCGCTATAACATCGCCGTCCAGTACTGGACCATCGACGACCCGGAGGAGATGGCCCGCCTCCAGTCCATCGGTGCGGACGCGGTGATGACAAACTACCCGGACATAGCGGCTGCGGTGCTGAACCAGCCATAAGCACAGACGTGCTGAACTTTGGGGAGCGTATCGCTCTGCACTATAAAGAGGAAGGCCCATTTCCGAAATTGGGCCTTCTTTTTGTATGCACACGAAATAAGTTTAGAAATAAACATTCTTGTATTGATTTTTTATAGAGGCAATAGTATAATTGTCCCAGGTTTGGCAATTTAACGCTTTTAAGTCCCAAAGACGCGGAAAAACACCGGGACGGACGCGGCGAATGTGCAAACCGATACAACAAGGAAACGAGGATATGTAAATGAAAGAAGACAAAAAGCTCAATATGCTGGAGTCGATCATCCTGCTGCTGTTGATCATCGGCTCTGTGGCGGTCTGTATCCGCCTGAAGACCGGCGGCCCGATGATCGGCCTGTTCTTTAGCTGGATCATCATCTATCTGTTCTGCCTGGTGCTTCGGATAGACTATAAGAAGATCCTTGACGGCGCTTATGAAGCGATCCGCGTGGTGGTGCCGACGCTGGTGCTGCTGATGGCCATTGGCGTCATGATTGGCACCTGGCTGCAAAGCGGCACCATTGCCACCATCATTGTGGGCGGCCTTCAGATGATCAATCCGACCTGGCTGCTTCCGCTGACGCTGATTTTCTGCGCGGTTCTGAGCCTTGTGACAGGGACGTCCTATGGCTCTGTGGGAAGCGCCGGCGTAGCGATGATGGCCATTGGCAACGCCATGGGCATCAACGCCGGTATGGTGGCGGGCGCCGTTATCTGCGGCGCTATGTTCGGCGACAAGCTAAGCCCCCTGTCCGATACCACGAACCTTGCGCCGGCAGTGGCGGGCGCTAAGCTGAGCGACCATGTGAAGTCCATGCTCTGGACTACCCTGCCGGCCTTTATAGTCAGCCTGATTCTGTTCACCATTCTGGGGTTCCGGCAGACCAGCGGCGGATATGTGGCGGGAGATCTGAGCGCGTACATCCAGGCACTGAACGGGGAATTTCATCTGGGCTTCGTCACCCTGCTCCCGGCGATTTTGCTGATCGCCCTGCTGCTTCTGAAGGTGAATGCGGTGGCGGCGCTGGGGCTTTCCAGCCTGGCGGCGGGCCTTGTGTCCTTCTTCTATCAGGGAATCGATCTCGCCAGCATCATCAAGGTGGCCTATAACGGCTATACCACCGGCATTGACGTGGGCATCCTGCAGACCATCCTGAACAGAGGCGGCATGTCCAGTATGCTGCAATATGTGGCCATCATCAGCTTTGCCGTGGGCATGGGCGGTATGCTGGACAGACTGGGCGTGCTGGAAAATATCCTGCGCGTCCTTGTGAAGGGTATCAAAAACGACGGCACGCTGATCACCATCACGCTGGTGGTGGGCTATGTTACCAGCATCATCAGCTGCTCTCAGCCCATGGCGCACGTACTGACCGGGCGGCTGATGAAGCCTATATTTGAGGAGCGCAAGATCGCGCCGGAGATTTTGTCCAGAAGCCTGGAGGATTCGGGTACGCTGGCCGGGCCGATGATTCCCTGGCACGGCTACTGTGTCTATATGTCAGGTACGCTGGGCGTGGCCTGGGCGGCGTTCTTCCCCTATCTGTTCCTGCTGTATCTGACGCCCATCTTCAGCATCTTCTATGGCTTTACGGGCATCTCCATCAAGCATATCGATGAGCCGGAGGAAGTCAGCGCGGAAGCGAACGCATAAGCGCATAAAAAATGATGACAAAGCTTGTACTGCTTGGGACAGGTACGCCAAATGCCTGTCCCAACGCCAGCGGCCCCGCCTCTGCCGTGGTGGTGGACGGGCAGACCTATCTGGTGGATTTTGGCCCCGGTGTGGTGCGGCAGGCGGCGAAGGCCTATCGGAAGGGGATAGACGCCCTGCGGCCTGACCGCCTGACGGTGGCTTTCTGCACCCATTTGCATACAGATCACACGGCGGGATACCCGGATCTTATCTTCACACCCTGGGTGCTGGAGAGAAAGGAACCCCTTCAGGTATTTGGGCCGCAGGGTATACGGCATATGACAGACCATATCCTGTCGGCCTATGAGGTGGACATTGATTTTCGCCTTCACGGTTTTGAGCGGGCCAACGAGATGGGATATAAGGTGCAGGTCACGGAGATCGAACCGGGGATCATCTATCAGGACGATAAGGTGACGGTAGAAGCCTTCCCGGTGAGCCATGGAACGCTCATAAGCTACGGCTACAAATTTACCACCGAGGACAAGGTGATTGTAATCAGCGGGGATACCGCGCCCCTTGAGATCGTGGCTGAAAAGGCAAAGGACTGCGATATTTTGCTGCATGAGGTAGAGTACACAGGCGGCATTTCCGCGCGGGAGCCGAAGTGGCAGAAATACCATCGGGAGGTTCATACCCTGAGCGTGGATCTGGCCGAGGTAGCAAAAAAAGCGAGGCCGAAGCTTTTGGTGACGTATCATAGGATTTACCACATGGAGATCCAGGACAACACAAAGGATCTGGATGCGGAAATGTCCTGGCGCTGTGAGGCAATCCTGCGGGAGATCCGGGAGGCCGGATATGATGGGGCTGTCGTAAACGGGCAGGATCTGGATGTATTTGAATAAAAGGATACAAGGAACCGGGGCCAGGCCCGGCTCCATGAGTACCTATAACGTCAGCCCCCGGCGGGGCGTAATTCCCGCCGGGGGTGAATTATATCCCCGTAGTCAAACAGGGAAATTTGTGCTATAATAATTTCACATTCTATGTATGAAAAAGTGAGAACAACGCCATGACGACACAGCAGGCCCCGGACACCCTGGATATGATCCTTCTCAAGGAGGGCGAGGTTGTCCTGAAGGGGCTGAATAAGCACGTTTTTGAGCAGCGGCTGACGGGGAACATCCGCCGCCGCTTAAAGCCCTACGGAAAATTCACCGTGACGGCCCGGCAGAGCATTGTATATGTGGAGCCGCAGGAGCCGGACTGCGACATCGACGGAGCCTTTGAGTCCATGAAAAAGGTCTTCGGCATCATGACCCTGACCAGGGCCATGGCCTGCCCGAAGGATCCGGCCCTGATCGCGGAGCGGGCGAAGGAATACCTTTATGACCAGCTCTCCCAGGCCAAGACCTTCAAGGTGGAATCCCGCCGGGGCGACAAGGGCTTTCCCATGACCAGCGTGGAGCTGAGCCAGTATGTGGGCGGGGAGCTGGACGACGCCTTCCCCAACCTGACGGCGGATATGCACCACCCGGAGCTGACCGTTCACCTGGAGGTGCGGGACAGGGCCGCCTATATCCACGGCGCGCCGGTGCAGGGCGCGGGCGGTCTGCCTGTGGGTTCCTCCGGCAGCGCCGTCAGTATGCTGTCCGGGGGGATAGACAGCCCCGTGTCCACCTATATGATGGCCAAGCGGGGTATGCACATTATCCCGGTGCATTTCTTCTCCTTCCCCTATACCTCGGAGCTTGCCAAGGAGAAGGTGCTGGATCTAGCCAAAATACTCACCGGCTGGTGCGGGCGGCTGACGGTGGAGATTGTCCCCTTCACCCATATCCAGGAGGAGATCCGGGCCAAATGCCCGGAGGACTACTTTACCATCATCATGCGTCGTATGATGATGCGCATTTCCAACGCCATCGCCGTGGATAACCACTGCGGCGCGCTGATCACCGGGGAGAGCCTGGGTCAGGTGGCCAGTCAGACCATGGAGGCCATGGCCGCCACGGAGCAGTGTGCCACTCTGCCGGTGCTGCGTCCCCTAGTGGGGATGGACAAGGCGGAGGTCATCGCCATCGCCCGGCACATCGGCACCTTCGACACCTCCATCCTCCCCTATGAGGACTGCTGCACCGTGTTCACCCCCCGTCACCCCTGCACGCACCTCAGGCTTGACAAGGTGCTGGAGGCGGAGGCCCCCCTGGATGTGGACACCCTGGTGGCGGAGGCCCTGGCCGGGCGGGAACAGGTAAAGCTGATTCCCGGAAGGGAGTGACAGATATGAACTGCGAAATACTGTCCGTAGGCACGGAGCTTCTCCTGGGAAACACCATCAACACCGACGCGGCCTCCCTGTCCGATATGCTGGCCGGCCTCGGCATCAACGTGTTCTGGCACTCCGTGGTGGGGGATAACCCTGGACGCCTGGCGGAGAGCGTGGCCATCGCGAGAGGCCGGGCCGACCTGATCATCACCACCGGCGGCCTTGGCCCCACCTATGACGATTTGACAAAGACCGTCCTGGCGGAATCCTTCGGCCTGCCCCTGGTGCTGCACCAGGAGGAGGTGGCGGGGCTGAAATGCTGGTTTTCCACCCACGATCGGCCCTTTACGGAAAATAACCTCCAGCAGGCGTACCTGCCGGAGGGCTGCACCGTGTTCCATAATAATTGGGGTACCGCCCCCGGCTGCGCCTTTGAGAAGGACGGGGTGCGGGTGATCATGCTCCCTGGCCCGCCCAGCGAGTGCCTGCCCATGTTCCGCCACTGCGCCGTACCTTATTTAAAGACTCTGTCGGAGGAGACCATTGTCTCCCACCAGATCCGGGTGTTTGGCATGGGAGAGAGCGCGGTGGAGGCCCGCCTGCGGGATAAAATGGAGAAAATGCAAAACCCCACTCTGGCTACCTACGCGAAGCAGGGGGACGTGATGCTCCGGGTCACGGCCAAGGCCCCCAGCCACGAGGAGGCGGAGGCCATGTGCCAGCCGGTCATCGAGGCGGTCAAAGCGGAGCTTGGCCAGGTGGTCTACGGGGTGGACGTGGAGAGCCTGGAGGCCCTGGTGCTGGCCCTGATGACGGAAAGGGGCCTGACCCTTTCGGCGGCGGAAAGCCTGACCGGGGGCCTGATCGGGGCGAAATTCACCGCCCTGCCCGGGGCCTCTGCCGTGTTCCGGGGCGGGGCCGTCACCTATTGCGACGAATGTAAGGCAGTCATGCTCCACATCGACCCGAATCTGATCGCGGCTCACGGGGCCGTCTCCTATGAGACGGCGGAGGCCATGGCCAAAGGCGTGCGGGCCGCCACAGGATCCGACCTGGCCGTCTCCGCCACGGGCCTCGCCGGGCCGGACGGGGACGGAGTGAACCCCGTGGGAACGGTGTTTGTGGGCCTTGCCACAGCCACCCAGGTCTGGGTGCGCGAGCTTCACCTGGGCACAGGCCGGGATCGTGTCCGCCTCCTGGCCGCCAACAATGCCTATGATATGCTGCGAAGATATTTAACCGGTCTGCCGGTTCTTATGGAGGAATAACACCATGACCTATACCATCGACATCTGCGGCATGAAGCGGGAGCTGCCGGTTTTGCCGCTGAACGACACACTTTCCATTGGGGCCTTCGTCATCTTTGGGGACGTGGAGCTTACGGAGCATTGCGCGGCGGAGCTTTTGAAGCGGATGCCTGCCTGCGACTATATCATTGCCCCGGAGGCCAAGGCCATTCCCCTGGCCTATGAGATGAGCCGCCAGAGCGGGATTCCCTATCTTCTGGCCAGGAAGCAGGCCAAGGCCTATATGTCCGGCGTGTTCCAGGTGACGGTGCAGTCCATCACCACCGCCGGGGAGCAGACCCTGGTCATCGACGAGAAGGACGCTCAGGCTATGGCGGGTAAGCGCATCGTCATCCTGGACGACGTGATCTCCACCGGGGAGAGCCTGCGGGCGGTGGAGGAGCTTGTGAACCGGGCCGAGGGCAATATTGTGGCCAAAATGGCTATTCTGGCCGAGGGCGACGCCATGAACCGGCAGGACATCACCGTCCTGGCCCCCCTGCCCCTGTTCCGCCCGGATGGAGCGCCGCTTGACGCCTGATTTTTAATAGAACTAAAAAATATCTATGCTCTCCGCGCCATTGGCGCGGAGAGCATAGATCGTTTTATCTCTGATGAATCATTATTGGTGCCTGTCCCGAACCACCATGAACGCTTCATCCGCAACCTCTACGGTTTCCGCGATGTCGGCGTCGGTGAGGGCGGCGTTTATGAAGTGGTTGTGGTGGCAGGTGAAGAACACGCCCCGCTTCACGCACTCGGCAATCCACTCCTGATGCAGGACGAAGGTGGGGTCGTCCGCCAGGCGGAGATAGAACAGGGAGGGGATGCCGCTGACGTGGAGGTCAAAGTCATATTTTTTGGCGGCGGCGATCAGGCCGTCCTTCAGCTTCTGGCCCTGGTCGATGAGAAGCTGGGGGCAGTTGAGCCGCTTCATTTTCTGGATGCAGGCGATGCCCGCCGCGAAGGGGACAGCGCTCATCCAGTAGCTGCCGGTGAAGGTCAGGCTGCTGACGGCGTTTTTCATAAACTCCTTGCCGCACAGGGCGGAGACGTTATAGCCGTTTGCCAGGGCCTTACAGAAGCAGATCATGTCCGCCTGGAAGCCGAAATAGTGGTCGGAACCAGCGATGTCCATACGGAAGCCCGCCCGGACGTCGTCGATAATCAGCACTGTGCCGGTGTCGTCGCACAGCTTGCGTACCTTCTGCCAGAAGCCCTCGGCAGGAAGCTCGTTGTCCATGAAGTTGCCGTGCATATAGGGCTGGGCGATGATGGCGGCGATCTGGTTCTTGTTGTCCTCAAACACCTGGGCCAGGGCGTCATAGTCGTTCCAGGGAACGTAGAGGCTGTTGGCCACGTCCTCCTCCAGAACGCCGGGATAGTCCACCTTCTGCGTCCAGGGGGAAACCCCGTGGTAATAGCCCTTGAAGAAGACGATCTTCTTCCGATGGGTGTGGGCGCGGGCGGCCATAATGGCCCCGGTGGTAACATCGTTGCCGTTTTTGGCGAAGAAGGCCCAGTCCGCGCAGGCCACGGTCTCCACCAGCAGGTCGGCAAAGTCTATCATGATGGGATTCGGCAGGGTGGTGCAGTCGGAGATGGCCCGCTGCCGGGCGGCGGCCTCGTCTACCTCTGGGTCGTTGTAGCCCAGCACGTTCGGCCCGTAGGCGCACATATAGTCGATGAAGCGGTTCCCGTCCAGATCCCAGAGATAGGTGCCCTGGGCCTTGGAAGAATACAGGGGGTACGCCTCGATGGGGACATAGCAGCCTTCCGCCGGGCCCTGATGGCCGTAGATGCCGGAGGGGATGACCTTGCAGGCCCGCTCAAAGGCGGCCCGGCTTTTCGGATATTCATAGGTTTTTCTCATAGCTTTTTACCTCACGAAAGATAGAGCGCGACCCGGTCAAGCATACGGTTCACGTTGTCCACCTGCAAAATCATGCCGCCAATGCGTATCTTGCCTGCGCCGACGCTGGCGATGGCGTTCACATTCCCGTCGAACAAGTCCCGTGCAATGTGCATATCGCCGAACACCATGTAGGACATAAACTCCTCCGGCTCCGCCAGCACGGCGGTCAGGTGGTGGTTTTCCACCTTCACATAGGCGGAAGGCCCGCCCTCGATGGCCAGCTTCACATTGCCGTCCACCGTGTTGGAGGCGCTGAACCGGCCAATCTTGTCCACATTGCCCACCTGGGCGATGGCCGCCACGATGAGATAGAACATCAGCGTGGTGCTGACCTCAAAGAAACGGGGGTCGTCCAGCGCCCCCTCTGCCGGGCGGAGATAGCTGGTTAAGATGTCCGTTAGCTTGGTGAAGGTTTTCAGCAGAAAGCCTATCTTAGTGAATCCCTTGGAGGGGAAGGGGGTCACGGTGCCGTCTATCATGCCGTTGAATTTCTTCGGGCTTGAGAAGGGCAGCTTGATGGTGCAGTTTTCCGTTCCCTCTGCCAGGGTGCATTTGCCGTCCTTGAATACCAGCGTGGCCTCCGGCCCGCCCTTCACGGCGATGCCCACGGAGACGTCCACTCCCTCAATCAGCCGCCTGGCCTCGTCGTCCAGGGCGCACAGCTTTTGGAGACTCCCCAGCACGGCATAGAGGTTAATGTAGGCAAGGGTCTTCTCGTCCATAATATCCCTCCTAATGAAACATAAAATTTTAGAAGTAATTTATTATACCCTATTTGCCCTGTGAGCGCAAGTACATCTTGACTCGTTTTCCCTGTGCGCCGCCGAAAGAGCCGTGATTATTTTTTTTGGAATTTTTTATAATTATTTATGTATATTATACAAATCTGAAGCTGCCGACGAATTAGACGGG
>JAJQHT010000020.1:3627-13677 GCA_021199595.1 Oscillospiraceae bacterium | reverse complement strand
GGGCAGCAAACTCCTCAAACGTCATGGCAACGCCGGAGTTCAGCATTCCGCCATAAAGCATCTCTGCCGGGAAGGTGGTGTAGTCCCCCGCCTCGATGAGGGGCATGAATTCGTTCTCCACCTGATCCTCAGTCAGGGTAGAGTTGACCTCCAGCTCCGCCAGGAGCCACTCATGGATATACTCCACATAAGCCTCCTCCACGCTGGCCGCGCCGGTGTCGGCAGCGGCATCGGCGACTTCATCGGAAGCGCCCTCGGCGGCGGTGATGACGATCTCGCCCTCGTAGGTCTGCCCGGCCTCCAGGGTGACGGCCTCGCCGTCCACGGTGGCTGTGCCATAGATGACCTGGCTGTCCGCGCTAATGGTCAGGCTGTCAAGCTGGGACTCGGCGCTGACTGTCCAGACGGAGCCGTTTTCCAGGGTCAGGGCGGTGCCGTGGTGGGCCACGTTATAGGTCTCCGCGTCCAGGCTGCACCAGTAGACGCTGTCCATGCCCTCCGCGTAATCCCAATAGGCATTCCAGTCCTCCGCATCCCACACAAGAGACGCGCCGTTCCAGCTTGTGTTGTCCAGAAGGATCTCCACATTGCGCTGATAGTCGTAGTTCTTCACGTCGCCGGTCACGTCCATGTCGGTCATGGTCAGGCTGGTGGCGGTGTCCTCCTTGTCGGTATAGAGATACCGGCTGGAGCTGTCCGCGTTCAGGGCGGTCATAAGAATGGTGTTGGAATAGCTGTCGATCTCCACGTTGGTCAGGTCGATGTCCGCAGAGTGGGACTTGACAAGGATGATGGAGCCGCGGATGAAGTCCAGATAATCCGCCACGCCCTGGCTGTACTTCTCGGCGTAATCCACCAGGGTCTGCTGGTCGTTCAGCTCCTCAGAGGTGCGGAGGGTGGAATCCATGACCTCCACCACCGCCTGCTGACCGAAGGCGGAGCCGGTACCCGGAGAGTGGATATAGAAGCAGTTGCGCCCGGCCTCGATAAGGCTCCCGGCATCGGTCAGCTCCCCATCCTCAGGGTAATAGGCCAGCGCGTCCTCCTCGGTGGCGGAAGCGCCGCTGTATACATGGACAGCGCCGTTATTGGAGATGATGACACCATGCTCCGCGCCCCGCAGGGTGGTGGCATACAGCCAGTCACGGCAGCTGGAGTCTGCGTAAATGCCATAGCCGCCGGAGACGGCATAGGCCTCAGAATTATAGGAATAGAAGTCCAAACCGCCACCGCTGGCGGAGTCGGTGGACATGGCGGCCCAGCCCTCGGTCTCCACATAGGAGTTATAATAATAGGTCTGAGACGCGCCGATGGACATACTGGAACGGGCATACCCGGCAATCAGCAGGCCGTTGTTGGAGCCGGGCTCGTTGCTCTCATCGGTCAGGCCGTCCGCGCCGCCGCGCCCGGTCTGGATCATGGAGGAGTTGTTCACCACCAGGGTGCCGGTGCTGTAGGCCTCCACCGCATAGTGACCGCCCTCCGCGCCGTTGGCCCCGCCGTCCACGGTGATGGCGCTGTCCGTGATGTAAAGGGTGCCGCTGCTGACCAGTGCGCCGCTGCCCGCGGTGGTGCTGCTGGCCACATAGGCGGTCTCCTCGTTCACGCCCAGGTGGATCTCCGCATTGGAGATGGTGAACACGGAATCGTCCCCGCTGACCGCCACGGCAGAGACCAGCATATCGCTGGTATCCAGCACCAGGCCGTCCACGCCGGAGTCATCCAGGGCGTCGTAGCTCATTTCGATCTCATGCTCCGCGAGGTAATCCTCGTTCAGAGTGGCCGCGCCGTCGGTAACGGTGATGACCGCCTCCACGGCGGACGCCTCGCCGCTGGCTTCCCCGCTGGCAAGGGCCGGCACGCACAGGCATACCGCCAGCGCCAGGGCCAGGATAATAGATAGTGTCTTCTTCATGTAATTCCTCCTAAAAAATGAAATGATAAACTGAGTAAATGCGACTTCCCCCGCCGGGAAAAGACTCGATTGAGGAAGCCGTACGCTCTCCTTACGATGCTTCGCCGGACGCCTCACCAGACGCCTCGCCGCTGGCTTCGCCGGAGGCGCTGGAGCTGGAGGCGGAGCCGACCACAGCCTGCACGCCGTATTCCCCGGCGGGGATCAGCTCGTCGCCGGGCATCAGGGTGATGGTGCCGTCGTCATTTTCCGTCAGGGTGCCGTAGACATCGCCCTCCGCCTTCAGATAGCTGATGACGCTCTCCTCGGTGACAGTCCAGGTGCTGCCCTCAGACACGATGACATTGATGTTCGCCGCGCCGTTCACGTTCACGAAGTTCTCCACATGGCCCAGCAGATAATACTGGTTCACGCTCCACTTGGTGAAGTGGATATAAGCGGCGTCCTCCTGCTCACAGACGTTGCCGTCCGCATCCAGGAATTCATACTCGATGGGGTCAAGGCCGTCGGAATCGCCATAGACGATGGCGGCGTTATCGGCATTGGCCGCGTCGATGGCGGCTATGACCTCCTCCACGTCCCGACCTTCCAGGGAGATGGCGTGAGGCGCGGTGGAAAGGCAGATGCGGCCCGTCAGGGCGGCGTCGGTCAGGGTGACGGTCAGCACGTCGCCGTTTTCGCTGTAATAGCCGGTGGCGTTCCAGATGTCGCCCTCGTAATCGTTGTTCATCAGGTCGAGGGTCACGTTGTTGCCGCTGTAGGTCTTTTCATAGTAATCCACAGTACCCTCGTCGGTGGGATTTTCCACCTCCACATAGGTGTCCTCGTCCACCCGCTCATAATAGGTCTTGCCCTCCTGCACGGCGGTGTCCGTGGTGAAGGCATAGGACACGTTCATGCTGGCGGCCTCGGTCTGAACACCGGCGGCCTCGGTCTGATAAGTGGAGAAGCCGTTGTCGTCGTTGTCCATCATTTGCAGAAGGATGCCGTTGCCGGGCTGGGCGGTGGTGCCGTCCAGGGTAAAGGCCACGTCCGCGCTCTTATACAGGAACACACATTCCGCCGGGGTGACGACCACGTCGCCCACGGTGATGGTGCCCTCGTTGTGGGCCATCCAGCCGAACACGGTGTTCACATGGGAGATGACGTCCTCCTCCGCCGTATAGGTGCGGATGACCTCGTCCGTGGCGGCGTCCAGCAGGTCTATCTCGTCACCGGCGTGGATGCTGTCGATGAAGGCGTCGCCGCCGGTCAGGATGGAGCAGTAGGTCAGGCCCTCAAAGTTCACGCCGTAGAAATACTCCTGGGCGTCGCCGATGAGATAGGAGCCATACGCGGAACCATAGGCGTCCTCGTCATAGCCTAAGATGGCCCAGCCGCTGTTCATGCCGCCCTCGCTCTCCGGGATGGCGGAAAGGGTGGTGTCAATGATCCAGAAATAGGGGGTGTCGCATCCGTCGGAGGACAGAACGCCCCACCCGCCGGAGGCCAGGCTGGAACCCTCAATAATAAGGGTAGACCGGGTACCCAGGACGTTAATGGTGCGGATGCCGCCATAAATGCCCAGAACATAGGGCGGGGTGATCATGATGGAGGTGTCCGCGCTGGAGGTATAGCCCTCCCAGGCGTCAAAGGCATATTTGCCGTAGGTGGTGACGGTGGAGTTGCGGATGTCCAGCACCGTGGAGACCGCATCGGCGGAGCCGCTCATGCTCATCTTGGTGCCATAGCACATGGCAAAGGCTCGCACAAAGCCCTCGGAGGTGAAATTCACGTCCTCAATGACCATATGGCTGCCCAGGTTGGAGATAAAGGACACGCCGGTGCCGGTGAAGTCGGAGGCGTAATAGCCGTCCATGTCGTCGTGGATGTAATAGTCGCCGGTAATGTACACTGTGCTGTCCCCCGTGGAACGCACGGAGGTAAATCCGGCGCCCTCCACCTCCACGTCCATGTCGATGACGGCGTCGTATTCCCCGTCCGCGGTGAAGGACGCCGCGTCCTCCTCCGTCCAGGCGGATTCCTCCGCCACCAGCTCGCCGTCCTCTATGTCGTAGCCGATGTAGACGTGGCCCGCGTCCTTGGACTGACGGCCCGTGTCGGATACCTGATAGGCATAGCTGGACGGCTCCATGTCCTCCGTGGTGTAATAGGCGGTTTCGCTCTCCGCAGATGCCTCGCCGGAGGCTTCGCCGCTGGCGAAGGCCGCCGTGCAGAGGGAAAGCACCATGCACACCATAAGGATAAGTGCCAATAGCTTCTTCATTACCTTACGCTCCTTTTCAATCGAATTTTTTAAAATAGCCGGGACGGGCCTGCGCCCCGGCATATTTCATGGATTGTGTGCCGGTTCCGCTATCAATAACCGGCCAGCACCATGGCGTCAATATAGCCCTGCATGGTGGTTCCCACCGGGTCACCGGCAACATGGTGGTCGTCCCAGCTCCAGGCAAAATAGCTGTTCACACCCATCATGTCAAAGGCCACGCCGTCGTTCATGGAGATAAGAACGCTGCTGTCTGTGTCCGCCGTGCCGTGGACAATATGCACCCAGGCGGGCAGCTCCGTCTCCGGGTCAAGAATGTAGTTCAGGGGGTTATAGAGGTATACGATGTTCTGACCGTATTTATCCCCTGCCAGCGTGGATTCAATATCGGCCTTATACGCCTCATACAGCTCCTCAAAGCTGTCATACAGCGTAGCATCTCCGTCGTATGCGGCGGCCAGCTCGTCATAATACTCGTCCATGGCATTCAGCACATGGATGTCCCAGTGCTTGAAGTCCTGATCCTCATCGCCAAACTCCTGATTCTCCGCCTGACCGAGGTCAAGGTCGTCGAAGGAGGGGTTCGTCTTGCTGCGGCCGCGATAGGTCATGAAATCGGCAATGTCAAAGTCAATCTCAATTTGCCCGTCCTCATTGAACCAGTAGGTGACCCAGTCGGTCAGGTCATTTCCTGTGCCGCCGGCCGTGCCGTCGGATTCGCTGGCATAGCCCTCGGTCTGGCTGCTGGCCTCGCCGGAGGCGCTGGAGCTGGCATAATCGCCCAGGAGATATGCTTCCCCGTTGGTCTCCCCCTCGAAGGAATAAACCCAGTCATATTCATCATCGGGAATATTGTTCACATACCAGGCGAGTTGCTCCTCCGCTACCTGTTCCATAAGTTCGATATAGGTGCCCGACCAGGTGTCGGTCTCGCTGTCGTATTCGATGGAAAGCGTCTCCCGCTCCCCATCGCCGTCTATGTCGTAGGTCAGGCCCAGGGCATTGATATAGGCCATATATTCCTCGCTCTCGCCCTGGCTCAGTATCTGCCGGAACTCGGAATAACGGGAAAGCAGCGCATCCCCGGCGGCAAGTCCGCTCTCAAACTCATAGGCCATATTGGCCTCTTCCAGATTCGTGATAGCGCTGTAAGGGCAGCAGCCCCAGATGGCGTCAGAAATTTCAATCACATTGCCGCTCTCGTCCGTATAGCGCATGATAGCGCCGGATTCCTCCAAATAAGGATAGAAGTCCGGGTTGTTCCCCGTAGCGGCCAGCATCAGGCTGTGTGCGCCGCCGCCGGAGCCGCCGGTGGACACGATGCGCTCCGCGTCGCCGCAGATGTTTCCGAGGGCGATGTTGTATTTCAGCCACCGCACACACGCCTTCTGGTCTACCAGGCAATAGGGCGCGTCGCCGCAGTAGTAGCTTTCACCGCTGGCGTTCACCGCGGAAAGGCTCTTGCCCCGGTTGCCGCAGGCCACATTAATATAACCATAGGCCACATAGCTGCCCCCGGCCTGACTGGTCGTTCCGGCGGAATAGCCTGCCGCGCCGGTATTTACAATAATGGGAGCCGTGGCGGCTGTATAGGTCACGCCGTTGGGGTTTTCAAATTCGTAATCATAGTCAAATTCCAGGCTGCCGTCCTCATTCACGCCCTTGACGTAATAGGCGGGAATGGCCACGCTCAGACCCTGATAATCGGCAAGCTCAGGATTCGCCACCTCTACGATGGGCGATAGAACATAATACGCGCTGTCCCCGGAGCCGGAGAGATTCCAGGTGTATTCCATATTGTCCAGATTCAGCAGCTCGGCTATCCGGTCGTCAGTCTTCTCCGCCTCAAACTTGCAGATGCGCTCTATCCAGTCCATGAGGTCATTGGCGTTTATCTCCGCCTCCCCATGGGGCTGCTCCCAAGCAAACGCGTAGTTCACCGTGGCATCCGTATAGGTTTCCAGAGCCAGGGCCAGATTCAGGCTCTGGGTCACGGGAGCGTGCTCATCGGCGGTACCGACCCGGATGCGGAAATAGGCGGCTGTGTCGCTGTCCTGCAAATAATTCAGGGGATTCAGCAGCGCCACTGTGTCCTCATGGTCATATGCCTCGGCATAGCTCGCCGCATAATCCTCCTCATAGCCCGCAAGCCCGCTGTAGTCGTTCTCTTCCAGCAGGCTGGCAATGACAGTGGAATAATGAACAAGGTCTGTATCCGCCGTACCGAACACCTGGTTCGCCGCGCCTGAATAATCCAGCGCGTCCGTAGACGGGCAGCTCTTCCCTCTCGGATACAGGGCCGACACAAAATCATCCAGACTGGCAACGGTGCAGCTCACCCCGGAGACATATTCCACAATCGTACTGGGGCCGGTGCTGACGGAGGCTGTGGTGGTCTCCATACTCACCCACTCGCCGTCCGCGTTCAGCTCGTCGATATAGGCCTGAGCCGCCTCCTCATCAATATAAGTATAAGAGCTCATGCCGGAAACCGTGGTGGAATAGTTTTCCTCAATATAAGCGGCCAGGCTCTCCCCCAGGAGCGCAACGATATAGTCGTAATAGCTGCCCTCACGCAGCCCGTCGAGTGTGAGCGCGTTGCCGTCGCCATCCACCAGGCCAAGGGAATTTACATAGTCGGGGTACAGCGCCGCGAGATCAAGACTGAGCTGCTGCTGGAACTCGGTCAGCTCCGTTCCGTTATATTCGGTCTGGCCGTATACATACCACTCATACGCCTCATCAAGATATTCCATAGAAGTAATGGGGCAATAGCACTGGCAGGCGTAAACGTCGTCCCCCTCGGTCATGATAGCGCCAATCTCCTCGAGATACTCGTCATAAGCGGCATTATTCCCGGTGGTTCCCAGCAGCGCGGACATGGCCCCGCCGGCGCTGGTGCCAGTCACAACAATCATCTCCGCGCTACCAGCGAGGACATCGTCGTTATACTTCAAAAACCGCACGCCGGCCTTCAGGTCTGCCAGACTGGCCGCGCCCTTGCCGACAAAATTGCCGTCCTCATCCGTCGTGGCCTTGCCGCGGGTGCTTGGCGACGCCACCACATAGCCGGCGGCCAGATAATCCGCCACCCGCGAAGCGCTGACAGCGTTGGCCTCCGCATAGCCGCCCATGTCCACCACATAGATGATGGGCGCGGTCTGCGCGTTATAGCCGTTGACCACCGCGCTGGTAAGCTCGCCGTCCTCCGTCATATAGGCGGCGGGGACAAAGATATTCATGACCTCCTTGCCCGCCACCGGTTCAAGGCAGTATGTCACGCCGGTAAGGCACCAGGCGGAAACGCTCTCATCCAGCGTCCACGAAGCGCCCTCCAGGCTCAGCGCGGCATATTCATCCACAGCCTGAGCCGTTTCCGCAGATGCCTCTCCGCTGGCAGCTGCCGGCACGCAAAGCGCCAGCGCCATGCACAGACAAAGCATCAGACTGATAAGCTTCTTCATAATCGTTCTCCCTTTCATGGTTGCTGTGCAGCGGATACGCTGCGCTATTGTGACAATTATTTTACAAAAATTTCTTCTTGGATTCAATCATTCCGGCGCAAACAACACAAATCCGGCACAAACAACACACTCTGCCGCGCCGGTTTTTTATTCACTTTGACGAATCACAAGGTCGTTTTATCCCCTGTACCGCACCTTTCCTACTTTACATGGACATTGTTTTTCGTTATAATTATTGTTAATGAACAAAAAGGGGGATGCCGCGTGGCCGTATACCTTTCCACAGTCTGGCGCGTCTTGCAGACGAACGTCCTTTGGTTTTCCGGCGCGTTTTATCAGAGCTTTCTTATCCCGCTGGCACTGGCGGCGCTGGTTCTGGGTTATGACAGTCTGGGTCGGCAGGCGCTTTTGCGGCTGGCAGGAAAAATGCTTGGCACCTGCCTTGTGGGCGCGGTGGCATATTCTTTTATGCTGCCCATGGTATCCGGCTTCACCGCCGTAGGCGTTGCCACGCATCTGCTGTTGACGGGACTTATCATTCTCTTCGCCGCAGTATTAAGCCCTCAGCCCGCGCACATACGAATAGTCATGGCCTCCGCCGTGGTAGCGGAGATAAACTGGGCGCAGTCCATCAGCTCTCTGATATTCATGCCGCTGATGTCCCTGACCTGGGTGAACATATGCCAGTTTTTGCTGCTGGCGGCAGCACTTGCGGTCATCGTTCTTTTTCGGCCGGACGGGTCGGCGCGGATGCCTGCGGCCTATTGGCTTTCCATGCTCGTCATTGCCGTCATCTCCGTGGCCTGTCTGTTCGCCGTTCGCATACTAAGCGGCCACAGCAACTTCTCTCTGGGGCAGGACGTCGTTCTGAGTATCATTCTGCCAGCCTTCTTTGTGGTGAACCTCATGATATATTATCTCTATCATGTGCTGGTGAAGGAGCACCGCCGGGCCTCGGAAATGGCCGCCATGCAGACCAGATTTGAGCAGGATCAGGAGTTTTACCAGCGGACAGAGGCGCTGTACCGCGAATATCAAAGCCTTCGGCATGAGCTGAAAAACCACTTTTCCGTCATGGAGACCTTCCTGCGCGAGGGACAGTATGACCAGCTCCAGCAGTATTTCAAGGATTTCGCCGGGCGAAGCCTGCCGCTGTTGGAGGAATTTCGCTGTCCGAACGGGGTCATTACCTCCGTCATTGCCCATCAGGCCGCAGCCGCCAAGGCTGCCGGGGTGAGGCTGGACGTGATAGCCGCCGTGCCGGAGCGGATAGGCATTGCGGACGAAGACCTTTGCTCTCTGCTGTCCAATATGCTGGACAACAGCGTGGAGGGCTGCGTCCGGGCCGGGGGCAGCCAGGTGCGGGCTACGCTGCACACAGAAAAGGGCTGCCTTTTCATCTCTGTGAAAAACCCCGTGGCCGAGGATGTGACAGCGGGCAACCTTACCACCACCAAGAAAAACCCCGCCGCCCACGGCTTCGGCATCCCCATTATCCGCCGCATCGCGGAAAAATATGACGGCTTCGTCACGTTCCGCGTAGACGGGGGCTACTTCACCACGGACGCCATGCTGTATATGGAGGAGGAACCATGAGCCGCTTTAAAATCGCACTGTGCGACGACGACCCGGCGTTTCGCGCCGTCATGGAGAGAGAGGTTTCTCAAATATGCCGCAGCCTCCAGATAGACGCGGAAATCCTGCCCACCGCCTCCGCCGGGGAGTTGCTGACAGCGCTGGGACACATGAGCGTTCAGCTCATCTTCCTGGACATCGATATGCCGGACATGGACGGCGTTCTGCTTGGCCGGCTTCTTCGGCAGCAGGACTGCTCAGCCGACATCATCTATGTCTCCAACATGGAGGAGCGGGTCTATGAGGTCTTTGAGGCCCACCCCTGGAGCTTCATCCGCAAGGCGCATTTCTCCCAGGAGCTGCCCGGCGTCATGGACGCCTATGTCCAGAGCCTGCACCAGCGTGTTGGCCGCGTGGTGCTGCAAAACACGCAGGGCGTTCACCGCGCCTTCGGCCCGGACGACATCTTATATATCGAGGCCGCAGGCAAGACCCAGAAGCTGTTTCTTGTGGACGAGGACGAGCCGTTTCTGATTCGCACCTCCCTGCATGAGCTGGAGCAGCAGCTTATTCCCATGGGGTTTATCCGCATCCACAAGGGCTTCGCTGTGAATTACCGTTACATCCAGAAAATTACCTCCCGCAGCGTTTTGCTGGACAATGGCCAGGTTCTCCCCATAGGCCGGGATCGTCTGACCTCCGCGAGAGAGACATATCTCGCCCTGATGAAATGGCGCGGTCTGGAGCGCGAGGAATAAGCCGGGCCCCCCCCCGCGGCGGGGTTGGGTGCTGTATGCTTAAGCAACCCAACAACAAAAAAAGTAAAAAAG
>JAJQHT010000020.1:0-3617 GCA_021199595.1 Oscillospiraceae bacterium | reverse complement strand
TTTCCAGGGATTGACAAATACCCCGCAAAAGAGATAAAATAATGACCAATTCGCAGGAGAGGAAACATCATGCTTTACCAACAAATCAAAAAGCTTTACGAAAAGCTCCGGCTCAAACACTATCACGAGCTGTTCAGCCGCGTCAAGGAGCGGGACGGCTCCCTGAGCGCCACAGAGGCCTATGCCGCCGACGTTATTTATCTGCTGAAAAATCCCACTGTCAGCACCTTTGCGGACACGCTGGGCATTTCCCAGCCCAACGCGACCTATAAAATCAACAACCTGGTCTCCAAGGGCTACGCCATGCGCACCACCTCCGAGGAGGATCGGCGGGAGTGCCGCGTGACCGTGGGCGACCGGTTCTATTCCTATTATAATACGGATTACCCCTTCATCGCCAACGGCGTGGAAGAGCTGAAGAAATCCTACACCCCGGAGGAACTGGATCTGTTTGACCGTATGCTAAGCGACCTGAACGAGCTGCTCTAAAAAAAATTCTCAGATTTTTGAAAAAAATCATTGACAGCAACAATCAAACGTGATAGAATTACGCTTGTTCTGAGGAGCGCAAAGCTCCAAGGGGCAAGCCATCTGGGGGTATAGCTCAGCTGGGAGAGCGCTTGAATGGCATTCAAGAGGTCAGCGGTTCGATCCCGCTTATCTCCACCAAACGAAAGAGACTGCTTCTTAATCAAGTTGCAGTCTCTTTCGTTTCCAAAATGGAAATCCCATCGTTGACACAAAATACATCTTATGGTATAATCCAATCATAAAAGGGCGCTGTGAATAGCGGTTAGCCCGGTTAAGCATAGTGGTCTAATATAAAACTAGAACCGTCACTTGGCCGAGTGGCGGTTTCTGCATTTTACGATATAGCACGAGCAGCGCCTGTCGGCGCTGCTCTTTTTTTATGCTTTTCTTCGCCGCCGCCAGCGGTGGCGGAGGGCCAGGGCGGAGGTCAGGGTCAGGGTCAGGCCGGGGATGACATAGGGCCATACGCCGGAGCCGCCGGCCTCGGGGAGGGTATAGGGCTTTAGCAGGTTGGTGAAGGTAAAGTCTATACAAATCCCCACGGGATTCCCCGTGCCGGTGTATTGCGCCGTGCTGGCATCTATGGGGCTTGTGTATTCCGCCTCATCTATCCCCAGCGTCGCAAGCAGCGCAACAATTTTCTGACATTCCTCACAATCTTTATGATTGACTACGCCATGGCTTTTGCATAGTGAAAAATAATGCTTTGTTGCATCCAGTACATATCCCTCCGGCGCATCCGACTCCACGAGATAGTACAGCCGGTGTGAACGCAGTACGATACCTTTGCTTGTATCGGTTTTTATCACAAAGGTTCCATCTGTGCCTGTCGTCGCCGTTGCCAGAAGGCTCCATGAGCCGTTCACAAGCTCATACAGCTCATAGTCAGCGCCCTCCAGCAATTTTGTTGTATCGTCCTCATCCACTTTTATCAGTGTGACAGAGTACTGCTCAGCAGCGGCGGACACAGTGACTAGGGTTGTCAGTGTTTGTGTATAATAATATCCTTTTCCATTCACATAAATCTGCGCGCTGTTGGTGGATCTATCTCCTTTATTTCCTGTCATCTCCGCTGTATAGTGGATGGTGTACTGATAATGCTGCCCCACATCCTGTATGGTGAAGTTGACGATGTTGGAGCCTGTGCCTTTGCTCTCCCCGTACTCATCATATGTATACCCACTCGTCTCATACGTCACCGCATACCGGCTCGTATCCAGGGTGCCGGTGTCCGTGCCGTCCTCGTTCGCCCATGTAACCACAATGGAATCCGGGTCTATGGTCAGGTTTTCGCTCATGGTGTCCGTTATAACAATTTCATCCAGGCTCTCCCACGTCACGCCAGCAGCATTATCGACACTATGGGCGTTGAAATTAATCTCATAGGTGACGGTGTTATTATTTTTGTTTGTGATGACCTTGGAAATCGCCGTGGAGATGCGAACCTGAGCGTCTGCTTTGGCGCTGAATCCCGTATCTCCCGTGGAATACTTGCCGCTTGTCAGCTCCACAAGGTTGTATACATCATAAATCACCTCGCCTGTTAAATTCAGTGCGCTGTTATTCTGGGCATAACTAAGACCTGTTGTCCGAAAGGTGATTGTAATGATGACGGGTTCCTCAATATCCCAGCACAGACAATACCCCTTTGTCGTAGAAGCACATCCGCTTCCACTCCAGTTTGCACAGGTAGAATTCGTGCAGTCACAGTATGTGTAGAACGTAAGCGTGCCAGTATCACCTGATGTGAAACCATACGCTATGGGATATTTGTCCGGGTCGGGAGTAAATGATGAACTATTTATGTTCGGGACCTCATACGTTGTGCCGCCAATGGTAGCCGTTATTTTACGGCTACCCCAGCTGACATCTTTTGAAGTAAGATACGAACCGTCTTGGTAAATAGTTGTAGGACCGTCTGTCACCTGCACATTATGCACTGAGATACCGCTCGGAACCGCCGGGATATATGCCGTGATGGTCCACTCAACATAGCCGCCGCTCATAGTATTACTTGTTCCTGCGTAGTATACGCCGGTTTTGTCGATTCCGCAGTCCGGCGTATAAATCACGGAGCCTTCATCGCTTCCCTCCATGGTCACAGTGTTGCCAAAAACGGTGGAATGTTCGGAATCAAAGCTGTCCGAGAACGTGCTGGTATAGTTAAGGACAAGCACCCAGCCAGCCCCGCCGTATGTGGGCAGGGAGAGAGTGGAGCCGTTGTCAAGGGTCACGGTTTCCGGGATGGTATAGCTCCAGCCGGTCTCCGTCCAATAATCCATGTCGCTCTCATGCACCGTCCAGGTATAGGTTTCCCCGGTGGTAGTATATGTCGCCGTGATGGTAATGCCGTTCGATTTATCCGCATCCGAATAATAATGGGTGTCCGTGGTGGTAATTTCATCCACGATGGGCGTGCCCACAAGCACAGAGTGCTTCTGGCCGGTCAGAACCACCTCCCAGTTCAGCTTTCCGTCGGAGATGCTGTTATAGCTGCCTGTCTTGTTGACCCCGGTCTCCTCCAGCGGGTCGGCGGTGAACGTCACCTCTACCTCATCCTCAAAGAATTTGTAGGTTCCCTTTTCCTTAAACTCAAAGACTAAATCGGCCTCGACATAGCCGTTATACTGGTCGCCGGTGATATTGAAGGTAAGCCGGTGATTCGCCATGTCGAAATCGACGGTTCCCATATTGCGGGGCAACTCCTTCGTCTCGGTATTCATTAAAATACCCTCCGGCAGCGAGAATGTATAGGAGCCATCAAAGATCAGGTCAAAATTGACTTTGACGGTGACGATATATATATCGTCCACATTCAGCGTATATACGCCGTCGCTGTCCGGCTCCACCGCCGTGCCGTCCTCGGTGGTAAAGGAATATTCAATGCCGGTTTCAAATTCCACGCCGTTCGCGTATTCTATATAGTCATAGAGATCCATGGAACCCTGGGTATCCATCCATCTGTTCATAAAAAGAGTGAATGTATTGTTTTTATATGTGTACGCGGTGTATCCGCCTGTTTCAGCATACAACGCGGAGCTGACCGCATTTCTCTCATCGGAGGTGGACAGGGCGTTCCAGGCAGC
>JAJQHT010000196.1 GCA_021199595.1 Oscillospiraceae bacterium | reverse complement strand
AGCATGACGGTGGCGGAAATGGCCGCCCAGTGCCGGAGGCTGGATAATCTGGGCCTTGTGGTGGTGGACTATTTGCAGCTGATGCAAAGCGCCGGCAGCGGCCATTCCTGGTCGAACGAGAGCCGCACCCAGGCCGTCAGCGATATAAGCCGCATGATGAAGGTCACGGCCAAGGAGCTGGGCGTGCCTCTGATATGCTTAAGCCAGCTCAGCCGCGCCAATGAAGCGCGGCAGAACAAGCGGCCCATGCTCTCCGATTTGCGGGAATCCGGTTCCATCGAGCAGGACGCGGACGCGGTCATCGGACTGTACCGGGAGGGATATTATGACCAGGAGTGCGAGGATCCCAACTCGGCGGAGGCCATCGTGCTGAAAAACCGCCATGGCCGTGTCGGCACGGTCTATCTGCGATGGATACCTGAGTTTACAAGCTATGTGAACGACGAGCGCCGTCGTGACGAGGATGAATACTGAGCTGTTGCCCCGGGACGGGCGTATTTTATGCGCCGTGTCCGGCGGGGCGGATTCCATGTATTTGCTTTGCAGACTGCGGGAGCTGGGCTGTGACGTGTGCGCGGCCCACTATAACCACAGCCTGCGGGGCGAGGCTTCGGACAGCGACGAAGCGTTTGTCCGGGATTTTTGCGAGCGGGAGCATATCCCCTTTCTGGCGGGCCGGGGAGATGTAAGGGCCTATGCCGCGGAAAACAGCATGAGCATAGAGGAGGCAGCCCGCGCCCTGCGCTATGACTTTCTGGGGCAGGCGGCGGAAGCGCGCGGCGCGGCCGTTATTGCAACGGCCCACAACGCCGGAGACAATGGGGAAACTATGCTTTTGAATCTGGCCCGCGGGACGGGCCTGAAGGGCCTGTGCGGCATCCCGCCTGTGCGGGGGCGCATTGTCCGGCCTATGCTGGATGTGACCCATGAGCAGGCGCTGGAGTATCTCGCGGCCCATGACATTCCCCATGTGGAGGATGAGACGAACCAGCAGGACGAATATGCCCGGAACCGGGTGCGCCATTGGGCAGTTCCAGCGCTGGAAAGCGTCAATCCCGCATTTTCGCGCGCCGCCGGGCAGACGGCGGCTCTTCTGCGGGAGGACGAGGCGTTTCTGTCCAGCCTTGCGGCGGAGTTTGTGGCCGAATATAGGAAGGAAAATACACTTCCTGCAAAGGCCCTGTACGGCCAGCCGTTTCCCATTGCGTCCAGGGCCGTGCGGCTCATGGCGGGGCGGGAGCTTTCCTATGTCCATGTGCAGGCCGTCCTGAAGACAGCCCGGGACGGGGGCGTGGCGGATGTGCCGGGTATGGCCGTCGGCCGGGAAGGGGACAGGCTGGTCTTTGGCATAAAGCCGGCGGCTCCGATACAGACGCGGACGGTATTGGTGCCCGGCCGGACGGATATTCCGGAGGCGGGAATCGCGCTGATTTGCACAAAAATATCTGCCTTTCCTCCCGTTGTTCACAAGCAGTTCAACATTTTTTTCTTTAATTGTGAGAATATATATGGTAACATAATAGTTACTGCGCGTCAGCCGGGAGATAGGCTGCGCCCTGCGGGGCGCGGCTGCACGAAGGAGCTGAAGCAGCTTTTTCAGGAAACAGGCGTTCCCTCCTGGCGGCGGCAGGGCGTTCCCGTCCTGCGGGACGAACGGGGCGTTATCGCCGTATGCGGCGTCGGCCCTGCGGAACGGGCAGCCGCCCGGCCAGAGGATAATAATATCATACAAATAGAATTTATCCGGCTTTGAGGCCGGATAGGGGAGGACAAACAAAATGCGCGAGGATCTGGAAACGATTTTTGCCAGCGAGGAGGAGCTTCAGGCGCGCGTTCGGGCGCTGGGAGCACAAATAACCAGAGATTATCAGGGCAAAACGCCTCTGTTTGTGGGCGTGTTGAAGGGATGCTTCATCTTCATGGCGGATCTTGTCCGGGCGTGTGACGTGAAATGCACGGTGGATTTCATGGTGGTGTCCAGCTACGGCGACGGGACGACCTCCACCGGAGCGGTGAAGATTGTGAAAGACCTTTCGGAGAACGTCGAGGGCCGGGATATTATCATTGTGGAGGATATTCTGGACAGCGGCAATACCCTGAGCTATCTGAAAAAATACATGGAGGCGCGGAAACCCGCGTCTATACGCATTGTAACGCTGATGGACAAACCGGATCGCCGGACGGCGGACGTGACGGCGGATTATGTGGGATTTGAGATCCCGGACGCTTTTGTGGTAGGGTACGGGCTGGATTACCAGCAGCAATACCGCAACCTGCCCTATATCGGCGTGCTCAAGCCGGAAATTTATTCTTGAGGTAAGTCGAGGTAAGTCTATGGAGAACAATAATAACAACAACAATCGAAATCGCGGCAATAACCGGCGAATCAGGGATATTGGCTTTTATGCCCTGATTTTGGTGGTGCTTCTGGCCACGGTGTATTCCCTGACCGGCACCTCTACTACCGTCACCGTGACCTATTCTGAGGTCATAGACCTGTTTGATAATCAGCAGGTGGAGTCCTTCGTTGTCTCCGGCGATGATTTGTATCTTTATCTGCGTGAGCCATATGAGGGCGTGACGGAGATTGTAAAGACGCTGCGGGATGTAAACCAGTTTAATGAGGATCTGGGAGATACCATCAAGGAGCAGAAGGCCGCGGGCATCCTGACGGAGTACGACTATGACGAGGGCTGGACGGCTCCGTGGTGGCTGTCGTTCATCCCATATCTTATCGTCATTGTGGTGTTCGGCGTCTTGTGGTATGCCATGATGAGCAGAGCCGACGGCGGCGCCGGGGGCGTTGCGAGATTTTCCAAGGCCCACACCCGTGTGGCCTCGGAGGATCAGAAGAAAAAAACCTTTGCCGACGTGGCCGGATGCGACGAGGAGAAGGAGGAGCTTCAGGAAATTGTGGAGTTTCTCAAAAATCCAGGCGCTTATACCGCCATGGGGGCGCGCATCCCCAAGGGCGTCCTGCTGGTCGGCCCTCCGGGAACCGGTAAGACCTTGATGGCAAAGGCTGTGGCGGGGGAGGCCGGCGTGCAGTTCTTGTCCATTTCCGGCTCTGATTTTGTGGAGCTGTATGTGGGTGTCGGCGCAAGCCGTGTAAGAGATCTTTTCGAACAGGCGAAAAAGGTGGCCCCGGCCATCATCTTCATAGACGAGATTGATGCCGTTGGCCGTCAGCGCGGCTCCGGCCTGGGCGGCGGTCATGACGAGCGGGAGCAGACGCTGAACCAGCTTCTTGTGGAAATGGACGGCTTTACCAACAACGAGGGCGTCATCGTCATGGCGGCCACCAACCGTGCGGATATTCTGGATAACGCTCTCCTGCGTCCCGGCCGCTTTGACCGGCAGGTATATATCGGCCTGCCCGACGTGAAGGGCCGCGAGGAGATTTTGAAGGTTCACGCCAAGGATAAGCCTCTGGGGGACGACGTTGACCTTAACTCCATTGCCCGGGGCACCCCCGGCTTCTCCGGCGCGGATTTGGAGAACCTCTTAAACGAGGCCGCGCTGCTGGCTGTGCGCCGCCACCGCCGATTCGTGGTGAACGCAGATATTGACGACGCCATTCTCAAGGTGGCCATGGGCCCGGAGAAGAAGAGCCGTGTTATCTCCGAAAAGGAGCGGCGGCTGACCGCCTATCACGAATCCGGCCACGCCATTGCCGCGAAATATCTGGAGCACGTTGACCCGGTTCACTATATCACCATCATCCCCCGTGGACAGGCGGGGGGCTTCACCCTGATGCGGCCCACGGAGGACAAGACCTTCCAGGCCCGCAGCGATATGTTTGAGGACATTGTCATGTCCCTGGGCGGACGGATGGCGGAAAAGCTGTTTTTGGACGACATCTCCACCGGCGCCTCCGGGGACATCCAGCAGGCATCCAAGCTGGCCCGTTCCATGGTGATGCAATACGGCATGAGCGAACGGCTCGGCCCCATCAGCTATGACGACTCCGGCCACAGCCTGTTCATTGGCCGGGACTTCGGCACCACCAAGTCCTATTCCGAGGAAACCGCCGCCATCATCGACGAGGAGGTCAAACGCATATTCGACGAGGCCTCCGCCAAGTGCGAGGAGATACTCAACGCCCACCGGGAGCAGCTTATCGCCGTGGCGGAATATCTGCTGGTGCATGAGTCCATGGACGGCGCAGACTTTGACTACTTCTGCGACCACGGAGAGCTTCCTCCGAAGCAGGAGACTGCCCCGGCCTCCCAGGAGCCGGAGCCGGAACCCCAGGCCGTGCCGGAATCCGCCGAACAGGAAGCGCCCCAGGAGACCCCCGACCAGGAGCCGGAAGCCCGCCCTGAGCCGCCGTTTCCCTTTGGCGGAGAGGGACTGTAAAAAAACAAAATCAAGAGGCGGGCCATGCCCGCCTTTTGCGGTATTGAATCAGGGAGAAAACGAAAAAGAGGATGCTTACAATGAAAAGAAAAATCATTAGTGGCTTTTTAGCGGTTCTTCGCCTTCTCTGTGCGGCCTCCTGCGGTGCGTCACCCGCTGAGACGGCGGTGGAACTGATAAAGGAGACGGCGACGGAAAATGCGGAGATAGGAACAGCTATTGCCTACGGCCTGGTTCCAGAGACGCTGCAAGTCAGCTATAGCAGCCAAATCACCTACGGGGAGTTTTGTGCGCTTTTGGATAATCTTGTTGTGCTTTATGACGCGACCTATATGAAGGACTGGCTCGCTGTGTCGTCGGCTTACCATGATGCGAACGATCTTATGAGCCGCATGGAGGGCGCTATTGTGCTGTTTTATCTGGCAGAGTGTACCGGGCTTGACGAGATAGGCTATACCTACAACATCCCGCTGGAGGATTTGATCTCGGATGAGGTGGATTTTTACGCCAATGTGACGTTTGACTACCCGCTCCTCCCGGATATTCACGAGATTTACTATAATGAGACAATCGCTGAATCAGAAAATTATTCCTGGCTCTGTGAAAATGACTACGCTGACAACGCGAAGCGTTTTGTGGAGCGGTATTCCTATGTCAATGGACTTACGTATTTTGATTATGATGAAAATTACGACCTACATCTTGGAGATGCCTTCACCCGCGAGGCGGCCATCTGCGCGGTGAAACGGCTTTATGAGACCTCCTGGTATGCACACTATGTCCCGGCGGACACGCTGACCAGCACCATAAGCGATGATACCATTGCCCTGGCAGAATCCATGCCGACGGTATCAACCTCTGAGCTTCCCAACTGGAAGGGCTACACCCTTCCAGACCTAGATTCCAATGATTACGGCGCGGGATATGCGTATACGGAGGAGGTTGTCGCACTCTATGCAGTAGAGGGGTTTGACTTTGTCCGCGTTCCGTTCAGTTTTGAGAGTGTTTTCGCGGGCGAGGATACGTCCTCCGTCCGAGAGGCGGTCATGCGAAATTTGGACGAGCTGCTCACCTGGTGCGCTCAGTACGGGATTCATGTCTGCATCGACCTGCATAATATGCCGGGCTTTACCACGGATGCGGACGATTCCAATGACTCGATGTTTTTCGACGAGGAGCAGCAGCGGCTGTTTGTGGCATTTTGGTCGTTTATGGCGAATTATTTTCAGGATGTGCCGCCCCAGCTTTTGAGCTTTAATCTTCTCAATGAACCGCATGGGAGCGATGAAACGGAGCTTGACAGCGAGACCTATGCTGCCGTCATGCAGCTCGCGATTGATGTCGTTCACGATATTACGCCGGAGCGCGTTATTTTCGTGGATATGCTCTCGTTGTCAGACCCTGTGTATGAGCTGGCTGACACCGACACGGTGCAGTCCGCGCATTTGTACTTTTTGTATGAGGAAACAGACCGCTGGCCGGTGGAGTATATTAATGGGTTCATTCATCGGAATAATGGAGAGCTGACTCTGGAAGGAGATTTTTCCGTAGGAACGGAAATTACCTTTGACATCAGTCAGTTCCATGCTGCGGGAGCGCTGGCACTCTATGCGGATGGTGTGGAGATTGCGGCATATTCTCTGGGCGGCGAGTCCATCGGTGAGAATGGATGTGTGGAGATAGGAGAGCCGAATACCGATGGCGAGTGGTTTGGATATGAGGGGCGTACCTGGACGGTACGGCTTGAAAGCGACGCGGAGACGCTGGTTCTTTCCCAGGAAGGGGAGGACAGTTGGTGGTATCGGCTGAACAGCATTACGATCGATACGGAGGACTATTCCGTCAGGCTGGTGGGAAGCAATAGTGTGGTGAAGAGCGAAGCGGTTCCAAGGCTCGCGATTGCCGCCGATGGCAGCGTTTCCTCCGATGTGGCGAATACGCTTTGTTCTCTGAATGACATGGTGGAGATACTGCACGGCTTCACACAGGAAACGGGTACGCTCATCATGGTTCAGGAGTTGGGCTTTGACGCGGACAACGATTATGATGTCACCCTGGCTGCAGCGGATGATTTATTGGCGGCTCTTGAGGCCTGTGATATACCGTGGTGTTCCTGGTGCGGCGAACACGGGTATCTTTTTGACAAACGGGAATATCAGGCGTATACCATGAAAGGCGAGCGCTTCCTTCGGGACGGCGCGGAAATTGAGGACGTCGGGGAATACTGGATGGTTGACGCGGGACTTCGGGACGTTTTTCGGAAATATATAGATATGTGACGAAGCTTTAACTGCGAACATACGAGTTTTATGCGAATAAAAGGCTTTTAAGGAGACAGAAGAAATATGAAATTAGGCATTGTAGGACTCCCCAACGTGGGGAAAAGCACGCTTTTTAACGCCCTGACGAACGCAGGGGCGGAATCGGCCAACTATCCCTTTTGCACCATCGACCCCAATGTGGGGGTAGTGGCTGTGCCGGATGATCGGCTGGACTATCTGGCGGAGCTGTATCAGCCCAAGAAATATACCCCGGCGGTGATTGAGTTTGTGGACATTGCCGGCCTTGTGAAGGGAGCCAGCCAGGGGGAGGGCCTGGGCAACAAGTTTCTCGCGAACATCCGGGGAACGGACGCCATCGTCCACGTGGTGCGCTGCTTTGACGACCCCAACATCATCCGCCACGAGTGTTCCACCGACCCGGCGGGGGATATTGAGACCATCAACCTGGAGCTTATCATGGCCGATTTGGAGATGATACAGCGCCGTTTGGAGAAGGCCCAGAAGTACCTGAAATCCGGTGACAAGAAATACGCCAAGGAGGCGGAGGTGCTCTCCCGTCTGGCAGATTGGCTGAACGAGGGGAAATCTGCCCGCAGCTTCCCCTGTGAGAAGGACGAGGCGGAGCTTATCGGTCAGTCCGACCTGCTGAGCCTGAAGCCGGTGATTTATGCCGCAAATATGGACGAGGACGGCTTCGCGGATGCGGAAAACAGCCCTTACTATCAGCAGGTGGCGGCTGTGGCGGCCCAGGAGGGCAGCTCCGTGCTGCCTGTGTGCGCCCGATTTGAGCAGGACATCGCGGAGCTGGACGACCCGGAGGACAGGGCGGTGTTCATGGAGGAGCTGGGCCTGACGGAATCCGGCCTGGAACGGCTGATAAAAAGCTCCTATGACCTGCTGGGACTTATCTCCTTTTTGACCTGCGGGGCGGATGAGTGCCGTGCCTGGACGATCACCAGGGGGACGAAAGCGCCCCAGGCCGCCGGGAAAATTCACACGGACTTTGAGCGGGGCTTCATCCGTGCAAACGTCATTGCCTTTGACGACCTGAAAGCCTGCGGCAGCGAGGCGGCGGCCAGGGAAAAGGGCCTGCTTCGGGCTGAGGGCAAGGAATACGTGATGCAGGACGGCGACGTCGTCCACTTCCTGTTCAATGTCTAAGCGCATATCTTTGCTGGACGGCTGGCGGGGTCTGGCCTGCTTGCTGATGATTGTCTATCACCTGCTGTTCGATTTTTATATGTTTGGCTGGGTGGGCCGGAGCTTTATCTTCGGTACGCCCATGGTGATATTCGAGCGGTTCATTGCCTATTCCTACATACTCTGCGCCGGTATCAGCGCCCACTATACCCACAGCAACCTGCGCCGGGGGCTTATCACCGCCGGGGCCGGGGTGCTGGTGATTATCGCCTCCTTTATTGTGGACGCGCCAATCCTGTTCGGCGTTCTGCAATTTCTGAGCGCGGCGATGATTCTTTATTCGCTGATTGGCCGGTGGACGGAAAAGGTGCCGGAAAAAATCGCACCGTTTCTGTGGCTGGGGTTGTTTATCCTTACAAAGCTGTGGACGGATAATACCCTGGTTCAGGTTAAATGGCTGTTCTGGCTGGGGTTCAAATACAGCGGCTTCGTGTCCTATGATTATTTCCCTATCCTGCCGTATATTTTCCTGTTCCTGCTTGGAACCTGGCTTGGCCGACAGCTTAAAAAGCTACAGGAGCGAAGCCCGGAAAGCCCGCTTCTCACCGCCCAGGCGCCAAAGATTCTCACCTGGCCGGGACAGCACAGCCTGTGGATATATCTGCTGCATCAGCCGATTTTGTACGGGGCCTGCTTTGTGGCCTATCTTCTTTTGTGAGCTATGAGTACATTTCTATGGCTGTCGTCCAGCGCCGTTATGCTGGCGCTGCTGGGCTGCCTTGCGTTTCGGGCCGCGCAGGAGCTTTTTGGCCTTGACCTGCGCGACGGGACGCTTGCGTTCAAAAAGGTATTTCTTGCGCCTGCAAGCTGGCATCCTGTCGTCATTTTTGCAGTCTCCCTGGCTGTGCTGTGGCTGACGGCGCTGCTGGGCTATGTTTTCGATACCGGCGGCGTGTCGGGCTTTGCGGCCCATCTCTATACCCGCATGACCGAGGCGGGGGATGCGCCCCGCTATATTTACATGGCGGAAAACGGCTATGTCACCTCCGGGGAGTATGTGAACAACATTGTGTTCTATCCCCTGTACCCCCTATTGATGGCGGGGCTGGGGGCGCTGCTGGGAGGCCGGACGGCCCTGGCGGGGATGATCATATCCCAGGTGTGCTATGGCCTGTCCGCTGTGTTCGTGGCAAAGCTGGCGGCGCGGGACTGCGCCCATCCCAGCGCCGCGCTGGCCGCCTATTGGCTGTACCCCTTTGGCTTTTTCTGTATGGGCGTATTTACAGAGGGGCTTTTCCTGCTGCTGACGACGGCGGGCCTTTACTGCATCCGGGAGCGGAAATGGGCTTGGGCCGGTATCATAGGATTTTTCTGCGCCCTGACGAGGGTGCAGGGGCTGCTGCTTCTCCTGCCGGGGGTCTACTGCGCCTGGCGGTATGTCCGCGCCCAGGGCTGGCGCTGGCGGCTTTTGTGGCTGGCGGGGCCGGTGTGCGGATTTGGGGTATATCTTCTCATCAATAAAATCGTCTGCGGGGATTTTCTGGCCTTCCAGTATTATGAGAGCATTTCCCCCTGGTGGCAGACGACCCAATGGCTGGGCCGCACCGTCGCCCAGCAGTGGGAGATGGCCCTGGCCTATCCCGGCCTTGCCAAATGGATATACTGGCCCCAGCTCGCTATATATTTTATTGCGGCGGCGCTGCTGTTTGCGGGCTGGCGGCGGAGGCTGGATACCGCCTATGTCCTCCATGGCGCGGCGTACCTGGGTATGTGCTATACTGCCTCCTAGCTCATCAGCGGCGGCCGGTATATGCTGGGCTGCATCCCTGTGTATCTGTGCGTCGGCAGTCTGGATAAAAAATGGCTGCGCTATGGTCTGCTGACAGCAGAGGCAGTCTTTTTGCTGTTTTGCAATTACTGGTTCATGCAGGGGCAGGCAATTATGTAGAGAAGAAGCTGACGTTTACGCCTATCAAAGAGCCGCGCTGAAACGGATGTTTCGGCGCGGCTTTGGCGTAAGGGGCTTATTGGTCATAAAAATCATTCAGCGTATAGGTTTTTCCCTTGGACTTGTATCCGGGAAAGGTGTCCAGGCAGACGCTGTGCAGGCTGTTGAAGATGCTTTTTTCGATGTTGGGGTCGTCCTGTCTCATGCGGCGGAGAAGGTCTTTTATTTCCTGACGCTTGGAGCCGCCGTTGTCGCTGGCGGCGTTATTCTCCGTAAAGCGGCAGGCGCACTGGATAAATTCAAGATGGTTGTATCTGGCCCAGGCGATGATGTCCTCCTCGTGGACGCAGTACAGGGGGCGGATAAGCTCCATGCCGGGGAAGTTGGTGCTGTGGAGCTTTGGCATCATGCCCTGGAGCTGGGAGCCATAGAACATTCCGATCAGGGTGGTTTCGATGACGTCGTTGAAGTGGTGGCCCAGGGCGATCTTGTTGCAGCCCAGCTCCCTGGCCTTGCTGTATAGATACCCCCGCCGCATACGGGCGCAGAGATAGCAGGGGGATTTTTCCGTGCTGTTGGCCACCTCGAAGATGTTGCTCTCAAAGATGGTGATGGGAACCTCCAGCAGCCGGGCGTTTTCCTCAATTCTCCGGCGATTCGCCTCGTTGTAGCCTGGATCCATGACCAGAAAGGTCTGGGAAAAGGGAACCTCGCTGTGGCGGTGAAGCTCCTGCATCAGCTTTGCCATCAGCATAGAGTCTTTGCCGCCGGAAATGCAGACGGCAATGCTGTCCCCGGCCTGTATCAGGCTGTATTTCTTGACCGCGGCGACGAAGGGCGTCCACAGGGCCTTGTGATATTTTGTGATAATGCTCCGCTCGATGAGCTGGCAGCGGGTAAGGTCTCTCGCCATGGCAGACAGACTCCTTAACATACTGTGATTATAGGAAATCATAGCATGATTCCCGCTGTATGTCAATTCCATGCATGATAATAGGACTATACATTTTGAGGAAAACCTATTATAATAGTAAATTATTAAAGCAAACCGCGTGAGGAGGGCCGGGATGAAGCTGAATATTGACGAGGCCCTGCGGTACGCGGGTGTTCGGGGAGAGCCGTCCGAGGCGCTGCGGCGTCAGGCGGAGGCGGTGGCCGAAGAGGTGACCGCCGCTGTCCGGCCCAGGTATACCTATCGGATATTTGCAATACAGCGGCGCTCGGATGGTTTTTATCTGCCGGAGGCGGACATCCTTCTGCCGGGGGAGAGCGCGGCCCGTATGCTGGCGGAATGTGACCGTGCGGCACTGCTGGCCTGCACCCTGGGGGCGAAATTTGACGCCATGCTCCGAACGGAGCAGGCGCGGGATATGGCTCAGGCCCTGCTTTTGGACGCCTGCGGCAGCGCCTGGGTGGAGGCGGGCTGCGACGAGGCGGAGCGGGAGCTGAAGGCGCGTCTGCCGGGGACGTATCTAACCGACCGCTTTTCCCCCGGCTATGGGGATCTGCCCCTGGCGCTTCAGCCGTCCATCTGCGCCGTGCTGGACACCCAGCGGCGGCTGGGCCTGTGCGTCACGGAGAGCCTTTTAATGAATCCAGGCAAATCCGTCACCGCCGTTATCGGCATTGCGGAGAGACCCCAGGCGGCACGCATACGGGGCTGCGCCTATTGCGCTCTGCGGGAGAGATGCACACTGCGAAAGGGAGGGAAACACTGTGGGAATTGATTTTACCAGCGGTTTTATTATATTGGACGGAGCCATGGGCACCGTATTGCAGCAGCGGGGCCTGCCTCCCGGCGGACAGCCGGAGCTTCTGAACCTGACGGAACCGGCGCTTTTGGCCGGTATTTATCGGGAATATATCCAGGCGGGCAGCCAGGTGGTATACGCCAACACCTTCGGAGCCAACGGCCTGAAGCTGAAGCGCACCGGCCATACCGTGCAGGAAATCATCACCGCTGCCGTCCGCATTGCAAAGGAGGCGGCGGGAACGGACGCCCAGGTGGCCCTGGGCGTCGGCCCCCTGGGGGTGCTGCTGGAGCCTATGGGAACATTGACCTTCGAGCGGGCCTACGACCTGTTCCGGGAGATGATGGAGGCCGGGGCCGCCGCCGGGGCGGATTTAATTGCCATCGAGACCATGACGGATCTCTATGAGGCTAAGGCCGCCCTGCTGGCGGCGAAGGAGGCCACGAGTCTGCCTGTTTTGGTGACGATGTCCTTTGACGAGAGCGGCCGCACCTTCACCGGCTGCACCGTACCCTCCATGGCCAGAACCCTGGAGGGCCTGGGGGCAGATGCCATCGGCCTGAACTGCTCCCTGGGGCCTGACCTGCTGGCGCCGCTTTTGAAGGAGCTTTGCGAAAACACCCGCCTGCCGGTGGTGGCAAAGCCCAACGCGGGCCTGCCCGACCCTGTGGACGGACACTACGACATGGGGCCGGAGGAATTTGCCCAGGCCCTGCTCCCCTGCGTGGAGGGAGGTGTCACCATCCTGGGGGGCTGCTGCGGCACCAGCCCGGATTATATCCGCGCTCTGGTGCAGGCCCTGGCGGGGCGAAGGCCTGCCCAGCGGCATTACGACGATGTCAGCTTCGTCTGCACCCCCGTGTGTCCCACCCGGCTGGACGGGGTGCGGGTCATCGGGGAGCGGATCAATCCCACCGGGAAAAAACGGTTCCAGCAGGCCCTGCTGGAAAACGACCTGGACTATATCCTGGATGTAGCCATCCAGCAGGAGGACGCGGGGGCGGATATTCTGGACGTGAACGTGGGCTTTCCCGGTGTGAACGAGGCGGAAATGCTGCCCCGCGTGGTGAAAAAGCTGCAAAGCGTTATCTCCCTGCCGTTGCAGCTGGATTCCTCCGACCCGGACGCGCTGGAGGCGGGGCTGCGGGTCTATAACGGCAAGGCCGCTGTGAACTCCGTCAACGGGGAGGCGGCGGTGCTGGAGCGGGTGCTGCCCATCGTGAAAAAATACGGCGCGGCGGTGGTGGGCCTGACCCTGGACAAAACAGGGGTTCCCCAGACCACGGAGGAGCGGGTGACCATCGCCCGGCGCATTATGGACGCGGCGGCGGCCCATGGCATCCCCAAGGCGGATCTGTGGATAGACTGCCTGACCTTGACCGTCTCCGCCCAGCAGGAGCAGGCGCGGGAGACCCTGGAGGCGGTGCGGATCGTTCGTCATGAGATGGGCTTGCAGACCGTGCTGGGGGTGTCCAACATCTCCTTCGGCCTGCCGAACCGGCCCCTGATCACCCAGACTTTTTTGACCCAGGCCATGACCGTGGGCCTGACCCTGCCCATCATCAACCCCAACCAGCGGGAGATGATGGACGCGGTGTTCGCCTTTCGGCTCCTGTCCTGCGAGGATAAGGAGTGCCGGGCCTATGTGGCCCGGTTCGCGGGGCAGTCCCCAGCGGCGCAGGCGGCCCCCACAGGGAACGGGGCGCTGACGCTGGACGACGCCATCATCCGTGGCCTGAAAACCGACGCCGGGAGACTGGCAAAGGAGGCTCTGGCCTCAGAGGACGAGCTGGCCCTGGTGGAACGGCATCTGATTCCCGCCCTGGATAAGGTGGGGGAGGAATACGAGGCGGGAACGGTGTTCCTGCCCCAGCTTCTCAGCGCGGCAGGAGCCGCCCAGTCCGTTTTCGAGGTCATCCGGGCCTCTATTGCCGAGAAGGGCGGAACCCCAGTGAAAAAGGGCCGCATCGTCATGGCCACCGTCCAGGGGGATATTCACGATATTGGCAAGAACATCGTGAAAACGGTTTTGGAAAATTACGGCTACGACGTCATCGACCTAGGGAAGGATGTGCCGCCGGAGACGGTGCTGCAAACCGTGCAGGAGCAGAACATCCGGCTGGTGGGCCTGTCCGCCCTGATGACAACCACGCTGCCATCCATGGAAAAAACCATTCAGGTTCTCCACACCCTGCCGGAGCCGCCGGTGACGTTCGTGGGCGGCGCGGTGGTGACGCCGGAATACGCAAAGAAAATGGGCGCGGATTATTATTCCAAGGACGCCCGCCAATCGGTAGAAATAGCAAGAAAGGTGTTGGGGTGATATGGATATTCGCGCATATTTATCGCAGGGAAGACCCCTGCTGTTCGACGGGGCCATGGGGACGTATTTTGCCTCCCTGTCTGGCAGGGCGCAGGAGCGCTGCGACCTGGCGAATCTGAATCGCCCGGAGGAGATTGCCGCCATTCACCGGGCTTATCTGGACGCGGGGTGTATGGCGATTAAGACCAACACCTTCACCGCGAGCCGCGATATGGCCGCCGGGGAGACGGCCCAGGCGGAAAAATCGCTGGATGCGGCCTGCCGCCTGGCGCTGGATGCAGCGAAGCCTTATGGAGCCTTTGTGTTCGGGGATATTGGCCCCGTTCCCCAGGAGGCGGAGGATGCTGCTCCGGCGGAGGTATACTGCCGTCAGGCAGAGCTGTTTTTGGAGCGGGGGATAACCTGCTTTCTGGCGGAGACAATGCCCTCGGACGAGGGCATATTGGCGCTGGCCGAATTTATAAAATCCCGCTGCCCGGAGGCGTTTCTCATTGTGTCCTTTGCTGTGGGCGCGGATGGATTTACCCGCGGG
>JAJQHT010000126.1 GCA_021199595.1 Oscillospiraceae bacterium | reverse complement strand
AGCGATATTTCTCAACCCATTTTGGGCGGGGAGGAGATGCTGCTTGCTTTCCGCAGCGGGAACACACACCGGGACGGCGATCATGCCGATATTATCATGAATCGGGGTCTTATCCTTGTTGACAGGGAACCGCAAGGGTTGTATCATATTATTCGCATTCTAAGCGACCTGGCCTTGGAGCCGCAGATTCGCTTTTGCGAAAGTCTGGAAGATATGACCACGACCATCGAGACCGGCGAGAGTGCTGCCATCCTCCCTGCCTCGGTGGTGGCAAAGCTGGCAAATCCCCGCCTGCAAACACTGCCGCTCCCGACAGAATATGCCCGCCTTCGCCTGGCGTTTCTGGCACCCAAGGGACAAGGCAATCCTCTACTGCCCGAGCTGCAGGAGGGACTGGGGAATATTTGGAAAGAGATTTAAGCTTAGAAATTCTCAACCACCTCAACCAATCCGGCGAAGATTTCCGGCTCGGCTTCCTGGAGGTTTAGGCTTTTCATGTCCCGGCACCAGATGTGGAAGCTCTCGGCGCGGTTGTTGCAGACGGCGCCGTTTTCGGAGAAGCACTCATAGCGTATTTTCAGCTTCTTCGGTTCGGCGAGGATGATTTGGGATTTTATAATGACCTCGCCGGGGTAGCGGACGGGGGCCAGGTATTCCAGGTTCAGGCTGACCATCACCGGGTCGATGCCCAGCTCGTGCTGTTTAGGCCAGGGGAAACCGGCGTTTTGCAAAAGCTCCATCCGGGCGATTTCATACCAAACGGGATAGACGGCGTGGTGGACAATGCCCATGGGGTCAAGATCAGGATAGCGCACCTGTATGGTCGTTTCAGTCATAAGCTCACCTCATAAAAAATTTATATCAAGTAATAGAAAACCGCGTCTGCCTTGATGATAGCAGCCGCGGTGTGTTTTTGCAAATTAAATTACAGGGAAATGGAGACCGGCTCGGTCTTGCCATCCCGCAGGCAGGGGCGGGTGATACCGAGAATCTCGCGGGCGTCGTCCGCCGTGGCGATGGTGCGGCCGGCGATCTGGGCCAGCTCCACAGCGCGCTCCACCAGCATGACGTTCGTGGCGATAATTTTCTTGCCGTCAGGCTCCTTGCCGTAAAGGATATTGTCCTCCAGGCCGACGCGCAGGCCGTCGCAGCCGAGAGCCAGACCGGCCAGCATCATGGGCATATGGGCCTTGCCAATGCCGGAGACAGACCAGGTAGCGCCTTCGGGCAGATGATCCACCATCCAGGCCAGGGACTGCGCGGTGCCGGGGGCAGAGCCGCCGACGCCCATGATGAACTGGATGTGGGGCGGCTGGGGGATGTTCCACTTGTTCACATAGTACATGACGGAGTCGATATGGCCGGTGTCGAACACCTCAAACTCCGGCTTCACGCCGGTCTTGACGACCTCCTGAGCCAGCAGGTTCAGGAAGCGGGGGTGGTTCTCAAAGATGTAGCTGTTGGACCAGTTGATTGTGTTCGGGTCGAAGGAGCACATTTCAGGCTTCAGCGTGCCCAGGTGCTGAAGGCGCTTCACGTCCTCATACTCCCCGCCGGAGGTGGTCAGGTTAATCAGAATGTCAACCCCGGCCTCCTTGCAGTACTTGCGGGACAGCTCCACCGTCTCGGTGAACATTTGCAGGCTCATGGACTTATAGCCAATCTGCATCTCGCCGTCCACCATTTTGTCCTCGCGGACATGGATGTGGGCGATGGAAGCGCCGGCCTGGGCCACGGCTACGACCTGGCGGGCGATTTCCTCCGGCGTATAAGGAACCGTAGGAGCCTGGGACTTCTTGGTACCCGCCCCGCAAAGGCAGGCCTGAATAATAATTTTGTTGGACTTAGACATAATCTCTACCCTCTTATATAAGTATTAAAATTTAATAAATATCAGCACATTTCTATAACAGTCGCCTGGCCCATGCCGCCTGCGATGCAGAGCGTGGCGAGACCGTATTTCAGGCCGCGCTTTTTCATCTCATGTACCAGGGTGACGATGATGCGGCTGCAGGAGGAGCCGACAGGGTGGCCCAGGGCGATAGCGCCGCCGTTTACGTTGATGATGTCCATTTTATCCTCCCAGCCGAGGAGCTTGATGCAGCCAAGGCTCTGGGCGGCGAACGCCTCGTTCAGCTCGATGAGCTGGATGTCGTCCATGGTAAGACCGGCGTGCTTCAGCGCCTTGGGAACGGCGTACACGGGGCCGAGACCCATCTGCTGCGGGTCGCAGCCGGAAGCGCCCATGCCGATGATTTTCGCAAGAGGCTTGAGGCCAAGCTCCTGGGCTTTCTCCTCGCTCATCAGCAGCAGGGAGGAGGCGCCGTCGTTCCGTCCGGAGGAGGAACCGGCGGTAACGGTGCCGGTCAGGTGGGAGGAGTTGAACATCTTGCCGTCGTCATGGACGTCGATGCTGAAAACGGGCTTGAGCTTTGCCATTTTCTCCTCATTGGTGGTGCGGTTGGGGAACTCGTCCGTGTCGAAAACGATGGGATCCTTCTTCCGGCCCTGGGGAACGGTCATGGGGACAATCTCGTCCTTGAAGCGGCCGGAGTCAATGGCGGCGATGGCCCGGCGCTGGCTCTCCAGGGAGAAGGCGTCCTGCTCCTCGCGGGTGATGCCAAGCTCCTGCGCCACGCGCTCGGCGGTAGCGCCCATGTTATAGCGGCCGTAAATTTCCTCCGGCTGGCTCTTGAACTGGCCCTCGGTCAGCGCGTCCACAAACTCGGTGGTGCCGGTGCCCACGCCCCAGCGTGCGTTGCGCACATAAAAGACGGCGTTGGACATACTCTCCGTGCCGCCGGCGATGACCACATCGTTCACGCCGACCATAATGCTCATGGCCCCGTTCTGCACGGCGGTCATGCCGGATGCGCACTGGCGCATGACGGTGTGGGCGGCGCACTTTTCCGGGATGCCTACCTTGAGGGCGGCGACCCGGGCGATGTTCGGCTCGTCAGAGGTCTGGCGGCAGTGGCCCAGAATGACCTCGTCTATTTCGCTGGGGTCGATGCCGGAACGGTCAAGGTTTCCCTTGATGGTGGCGCAGGCCATGTCCAGGGCGGACAGAGGACGGCAGGCCCCACCCATCTTGCCCACGGCGGTGCGGCAGGCATCCACGATGACTACATTTTTCGTTTCCATGATGAACTGTGTCTCCTTCAACGCGCTGGCGGATAAACCGCTCATATTATTCATATAGTGATAATATAAACCTTGGAATTGTACGAATGTCAACCACTGCAAACAAAAAAAGACGCCGTCTGCAACGGCGTCTTTTTAAGGACATTACATCAGATTCAGAATCAGGGTCAGCAGAACAAAAGCGATTGCGACCCACTTGGTCATTTTCGCAAGCTTCGCGTCCCAGGTCTTTGCCTTGGTCTTGGTCATAAAGGTATCCGCGCCCCCGGCGATGGCGCCGGACAGGCCGGAGCGCTTGCCGCTCTGGAACAGAATGACGACAATCAGAAAGATACCGGCGATAAGCTGCAATATAGTCAAAGCAAGAGTCATTTTTTGAACCCACCTCTTTAAAATTTCACCAGGAAAGTATACCATACCTGCTCAGGTAAAGCAAGTCTTTTTTTCTTGTTAAAGGGAATTTTGCGGATTTTTTGATAAACAGCGTCCGTTTACAGCGTGTGGGAAACCGACCCATCCAGCGGAGCCAGAACCTTTTTGAACTTAATGCGAAACAAAATCATGGTGAAGGTCACGGCCAGCACGTCCGCCGCCGGCTCGGCCAGATAGACGGCCAGCGCTGGGTCGGCGGGGAAGAGACGCGGCATGAGATAGATAAACGGCAGCAGCAGGACGAACTTTCGCATAATGGCCACCAGAATGGATTCTTTCGCCATGCCCAGGGAGGTGAAGGCCATCTGGCAGGCGGTCTGGATGCTGAGGAGGAACATCACCGCAAGATAGATGCGCAGGGCGGTTTTCGCATAAGCGACCAGCGCTGTGTCCGAGGTGAACAGATGCGCGAAAACTCCGGGAAACATCATGACGCAAAGCCAAAGAACGGCGGCGTAGGCGATGCTTGCCTTCAGCAGCAGACGATAGGTGGCCCGCACCCGCGCTCCGTCTCCCGCGCCGTAATTATAGCTCATGATGGGCTGCGCACCTTGACCCAGCCCCTGTAGGGGCATCATGGCAAACTGCATCACGCTCGTGAGAATGGTCATGGCCCCCACGGCCATATCGCCTCCATATTTCAGCAGGGAGGAATTGAAGCAGATGGAAATAATGCTCTCGCTGGTCTGCATGATGAAGGTGGCCAGCCCCAGCGCCATGCAGGGGCAAATAATCGAAGCCTGGAGGGTCAGGTTTTCCCGTTTGATTTTCAAAATAGTCCGTTTTCCTATCAGAAAGGAGACTACCCACAGGCAGGAGGCTCCCTGAGAGATGACGGTCGCCAGGGCCGCACCCCGCACGCCCATGTCCAGAACATAGATGAATATGGGGTCGAGGATAATGTTGCACACAGCCCCGATGGTGACGGACAGCATCCCTGTCCTGGCAAAGCCCTGGGCGGTGATGAAGGCGTTCATCCCCAGGGTAAGCTCCACAAAGATGGTTCCGGCGGCGTAGATATTCATATAGGCGGCGGCGTATTCGATGGTGGCCTCGCTGGCCCCAAAGGCCAGCAGCATGGGACGGGAAAAGGCCAGCAGCACAGCGGTCAGAATAATAGAGATGATTAGCTGCATGGAAAAGCAGTTGCCCAGTATCTTCTCCGCCCTGGCGTTATCGCCCTTGCCCATGGCAATAGACGCCCTGGGCGCGCCGCCGTAGCCCACCAGGCAGGCGAAAGCGGACACCACCATGATAAGCGGCATACATACCCCCACCCCGGTCAGCGCCAGGGCGCCCGTGTCCGGAATATGGCCGATGTAGACCCGGTCTACTATATTATAAAGCATATTGATGAGCTGGGCCGCCACTGTCGGCAGGGCCAGCTTAAACAGCAGCCGCCCAATTGGCTCGGTGCCAAGAAAGCTCTTTTCCTGTTCCCCCGTCAAGATAGAACGCCTCCAAGGTGTAGTTTTCTTTCCCATAGATTATAGCACGGCACGAAGAAAAAGCAATCGTGGACAAGGGGCAGAAGTCAGTGCTATAATAGTTGGAAATTACAGGGAATGAACATTTAAGGAAGTGCTGAATCAACCGGCGCAGGCAGCGCCGTGGCCATAGCCAGATTTATGCAGAGCTTCTTTAAAACGGGAGGGGGAGCGAAAATGAGCATGGAGCGGGTGTCCGTTGTCCGCTGCGAAAGCTATGACGCGGCGGTTTGCCGTCAGGCGCTTTTGGAGGTGCTGGAGCCTGTCGGCGGACTGGATTTTATAAAGCCCGGTATGCGGGTGGGGATAAAGGCCAATCTGGTGGCCTTTTTAAAGCCTGAGGCGGCGGCCACTACGCATCCGGCGCTGCTGTCGGCCCTGGCGGAGCTTATCCGGGAGCGGGGCGCTTCCGCCGTCATCGGTGACAGCCCCGGCGGGCTGTATACGGCCGCGTATGTCAAAAATGTTTACCGGGCCACCGGGATGTATGAGACGGAGGCGGCGGGCGCGGCGCTGAACATGGATTTTGGCCAGAAGCAGGCGGATTTCCCGGCAGGACGTGTGGCAAAGACCTTTCAGTATACTGCCTGGCTGGACGACTGCGACGTGCTGATTGATTTCTGCAAGCTGAAAAGCCATGGCATGATGGGCCTTTCCGCCGCCGCAAAAAATATGTTCGGCGTTGTCCCCGGCACGATGAAACCGGAATATCATTATAAATACCCGAACCCGGCGGACTTCGCCCGGATGATTGTTGACCTGGATGAGTATTTCCAGCCCGCCCTGTCCATTGTGGACGGGGTGATTGGAATGGACGGAAACGGCCCCACGGCGGGCGACCCCAAGCCCATGGGGCTGCTGCTGGCCTCAAAATCCCCCCACGCCGTCGATTTGGCCTGCGCCCATTTAATCGGCCTGGAGCGGGAGGATGTGCCGACCCTGGAGGCGGCCTATGAGCGGGGGCTGATACCCGCCCGCTGGCAGGAGCTGGATATAGCCGGGGATTTGGAGTCGATGGTGGTGAAGGACTTCCATAACGTGCGGACGAAAAGCGATATTCTTTTCTGGAACGAAAGCCGCGGCCCGGTGAAGAAGCTGGCGGGAAAATTTGTTCAGAAGTGCCTGAGTGCTGTCCCCAAGGTGACGGCTGAACAGTGCGTGGGCTGCGGCAGGTGCGCCGATATATGCCCGGCCAAGGCCATCACGATGAAAAATAAACTGCCTCACATTGACCGGCGGGCGTGCATCCACTGCTTCTGCTGCCAGGAGTTTTGCCCCAAGGGAGCCATGAAGGTGTACCGGCCCCCGGTGGCCCGGCTGCTGAACCGATAAGGAGGATATTTATACGATGTATTTTGACACCCATGCCCACTATGACGACGAGTGGTTTGATGAGGACAGAGACGAGGTACTTCGCTCCCTGCCGGAGGCGGGCGTGAGCCTGGTGGTGAACTGCGGCTGCGACGAAAAATCCAGCCAGGCCGCCGTAGACCTGGCCCACCAATACGATTTTATCTATGCGGCGGTGGGCTGGCATCCCCATGACGTGAAAACCTGGGATGATGCCAGCGCGGATAAGCTCCGCCGCTGGGCGGAGGATCCCAAGGTGGTGGCCATCGGGGAGATTGGGCTGGATTACCACTATGACCTGGACTGGAAGGACTTGCAGCATGAGGTGCTGGAAAAGCAGCTATGCCTCGCGGAGGAGCTGGATTTGCCCGTCATCATCCATGACCGGGAGGCCCACGGGGACTGCATGGACATCCTGCGCCGCCACCCCAACGTGCGGGGGGAGTTTCACTGCTATTCCGGCAGCGCGGAAATGGCGAAGGAGATCCTGTCCTGGGGCTGGTATCTGGGCTTTAACGGTTCCATCACCATGCAGGGGGCCAGGCGCGCCCTGGAAACCCTGGCTATGATGCCAAGCGACCGTATGCTTCTGGAGACCGACTGCCCCTATCTGGCCCCTATGCCCCGCACGAATGGCCGCCGCAACGACTCCCGCCGTCTGCCCCAGGTGGTGCAGGTCATGGCCGAAACGCTGAAAACCACCCCGGAGCTTGTGGCGGAGGTATGCATGGAAAACGGCAGGCGTTTTTTTGGAATTGAATAATTGAATATAGGTGTTGGCCCCTGGGAGCGGAATGTCCCGCTCCCAGGGGCCTTTGCATGTGCGCAGAGGTGACGGAAGGCGTTCAGCGAACCGCCTGGAAGCCTTTTTCCAGGTCGGCGATAATATCGTCGATGTGCTCCGTGCCGATGGACAGACGGATGGTGTTGGGCTTGATGCCCTGATCCAGCAGCTCTTCCTTGGAAAGCTGGGAATGGGTGGTGGTGGCGGGATGGATGACCAGGCTCTTCACGTCGGCCACGTTGGCGAGCAGGGAGAATATCTCCAGGCTGTCAATAAATTTGTGAGCCTCCTCCTGACCGCCCTTGATTTCAAACGTGAAGATGGAGCCGCCGCCGTTGGGAAAATATTTTTCATACAGCGCGTGCTGGGGATGGTCAGGCAGGGAGGGATGGTTGACGTGTTCGACCTGCGGGTGCTTTGCCAGGTATTCCACCACCTTTTTGGTGTTCTCCGCGTGGCGATCCAGCCGAAGGGACAGCGTCTCAACGCCCTGGAGCAGCAAAAACGCATTAAAGGGGGAGAGCGTTGCGCCGGTATCCCGCAGGAGGATGGCCCGGATGTATGTGACAAAGGCGGCAGGGCCGGCGGCGTCCACAAAGGACACGCCGTGATAGCTGGGGTTTGCCTCGGCAATGGGGGCGTAGCTGCCGCTGGCCTTCCAGTCGAATTTGCCGCTGTCCACGATTACGCCGCCCAGCGTGGTGCCGTGACCGCCCAGAAACTTGGTGGCGGAGTGTACCACGATGTCGGCGCCATGCTCAATGGGACGGATGAGATAGGGGGTGCCAAAGGTGTTGTCGATAACCAGGGGCAGGCCGTGCTTATGGGCGATGGAGGCGACAGCGTCGATGTCGGGGATGTCTGAATTGGGATTTCCCAGGGTCTCAATGAAAATGGCGCGGGTGTTGTCCTGGATGGCGTTTTCCACCTCGGCAAGGTTGTGGATGTCCACAAAGGTGGTGGTGATGCCATACAGAGGAAGCGTGTGAGCCAGAAGGTTGTAGCTGCCGCCGTAGATGGTTTTTTGGGCGACGATGTGGCTGCCTGCCTGGGCAAGCGCCTGGATGGTATAGGTGATGGCCGCCGCGCCGGAGGCGGTGGCAAGCGCCGCAACGCCGCCCTCCAGTGCCGCGATGCGCTTTTCAAACACGTCCTGGGTGGAGTTTGTCAGGCGGCCATAGATATTCCCCGCGTCGGTCAGCCCAAAGCGCGCGGCGGCGTGGGCGGAGTTGTGGAACACATAAGAGGTCGTCTGATAGATGGGAACGGCGCGGGCATCCGTGGCGGGGTCGGGCTGTTCCTGACCAACGTGAAGCTGGAGCGTCTCAAATTTATAGCTGCTCATGGAGAATACCTCTTTTCAAAAAAATTTTTCGTAATAAGCCGAGGGCTGAACGAATGCTCCGCCGCTCTGAAAGCGGCCTGATGGATGAACTATAGCACGTCTTACCTACTAAGTCAATATGTAAAATAGGTTAATTGTGCGGATTTGTTGAAAATGACATAATTTAAACAGCGGAAGGACAGTGAATTTTTAAAAATGACGAAAAATGGCAAAAAAGAACCCGTATGGGCGGAATATAAATCCCAGCCCAATACGGGTCGTTGTATTTAGCTTTGCCGGGTTTTATGCCAGCGGTGTTACAAGCCAGGTGCCATCCTCAAGCTGCGTGGCTTCGCCCTCCAGCGTGCCCTGGCAGTCCAGATCGCCTATGATGCTCTCACCGGTGACCGTCCAGGTGGAGGTCTCGTCGATGGTCATGGTGTCCGCGTTAACCGCGCCAGCATAGCTGCTGCCGTTTTGCAGGGTGACGTTAATTTCTGCGTAGTTGCCGCTCTCGTCGTCCTCTGCGGCCTTTACGATGTCGCCGGTTCCGATGAGAACGCCGCCGTCAAAGACGATATTGGTGACGTTTTCCGGAATTTCATAGGCCATATCCAGAGTCAGGCCGCCCATAAAATCATTTCCGCCGTCCATCTGCTTGGCATAGAGCAGAATGCCGCTGCCAACGGCGCTCACATCCAGCGTGCCGGAGATGGTGATGTTTGTGGATTTTCCAAAGGTCCATATGCCATAGCCGGGGGCATCCAGCACCACATCGGTCATGTTCAGGGTTGTGACCTGGCCGGGGTTGTTGCCCATGGGGTGAACATAAACGCCGGCGCCATAGATGACGGTCTCCTCGCCGTCCTCCTCGGTCTCGCCGCTGGCCTCGCCGGACGATTCGCCGGAGGCGCTGAAGCTTGCTTCAATGGTGGAGGAATCATATTGAGAGAAGACAGTGGTGTTGATAAGGTTCAATGTACCGCCTCCGCACATAACCGCGCCGTTGTCGTTTAAGGAGCCGACGGTGGAATTCATAATCCAGAAATCGCAGTAGCCGTCGCAGTAGATGCCGCTGCCGCCGGTGGAGCCATAAGCTGCCAGGGCGAACACATTGTCTGCCAGCAGGAAGCCGCCGCCATGGTCGGAGGAGATGGCGGAACCCATCATGCCGGTGGTGATGATGTCCATATTCCGGGCGATGATGGTGCCGTCATAGCATATCTGCAAACCATGGTTTGCGGTGACATCCAGCACACCATTTTGCAGGATGACCGTGCCGCCGTAGGTGGCATAGGCCCCGTCGTTTGCGCCAAGAATATAGAAGTTTTGCAGGTCGATGACCGCGTCCTCGCCCTGTGCCCAGACAGCAGAGTTTACACCATATTTCATCATGGCATCCTGGCCCCGGTTGGTGCCGTCGGCATATACCACACTGGTGGCATAGCTCAGCTGCTGAATGAGCAGGCCGTCATAGGAGACGGTAGAATCGGTGGCATAGATAGAAGAACGGTTGACCTGGCCGTTTGCCGAGGGGTCAGTGGTGATGACGGTGGTATACTCGATGTCCCCGCCGGAATAGCCGTGACCGTTGCGCAGGCCGGCGTATTCATCTGTCCAAGTATAGACGCCGGACTCCTCGGAGACGTCTGCTTCGTCAATTTCATTGTCATACACAGAAGCGTTGATGAGGGCCGCCATGTTCACAGGGAAGATGGACATGAGGAAATTATCATGAGAAATAACGGAAGCCTTTTCACCGGCCAGGATGGCGTCGCGATAATCGTCAAAGCTCAGGGCCGTTGCGTCTGAATAGCTGGTGAGGGAACTGATGGTGTCCGCTACCTGCTCTGTCCACTCGCGCATATCGTCGGAGAGATATACCTCGCTGTTGTACCAGCCAATGTTGCCGCTGCCGTAGACATTGCTGCGGACGGTGGGACGGCAGGCGTCCAGACCGATAAGTACGCTCTCGCCTGTCAGTGTCCAGGTGGCTTCATCCTGCATGGAAAGAGACACGTTTGTCAGCGTGCCGGTGAGGGAGGCTCCATCCTCCAGGACGATAAGGACATTTTCGCCGTCCTGGGCGATATAGTCTTGTTCGTATTCACCGGCGGAGAGAATGATGACCTCATCCATCGGCACCAGATAGACGGTGATGTCCCCAACTGTGGTGGTGTACTCCCCATGGACACTGGCGGACAGCTCGTCGGTGATGCCGTCTGCGTCGTTGGTGTAAACCACGATGGAGCTTTCCGTCAGGGAGGACAGGGCCTCCGCTGTCAGTACTTCGGCATACCAGGTATCCATGCCATAGGCTTCGGACTTGTTGTCCTTGCCGTTTAGCAGGACAAGCTCATCCCCGGCAGCCTCGCCGGACGCCTCGCCAGAGGCCAGGGCAGTCACGCCCATGCTCAGGCATAGGCACAGGACTAAAACGAGAGAAATAATTTTTTTCATAAAATCCTCCTTATCAGTGATTGTTTTAAGACTGATTATATTTTAACTCAGTATAAAACTGAAGGCAAATAAAAAAGTTTCGTTTTCCGACCGGGAATTTCGTTTTTCGCCTGATTGGTTGACAAACAGCCGGTAAAACAGTATATTGCCAACAGGGAGGCGAGCTTTATGGACATCACGACAGTTTTGATTGTTGAGGACGAGAGCCTTATTTTACAGGATATTTTGACGCTTTATGACTGGGAGCGCCATGGATATAGGACTCTTACAGCGGCAAACGGCCAGCTTGGACTTGCCAGGTTTAAAAAGGAGCGGCCGCAAATTGTGATTACCGATGTAAGGATGCCCCACATGGACGGACTGGAAATGATAGAACAGATTCAGGCGCTTGCACCGGAGACAAAGTTTATCATTCTGAGCGCTTATCAGGATTTTAATTATGCCCGGGCGGCGCTCAAGCTTGGCGTAACCGACTATCTGCTGAAAAAGGATCTAAGCGAGGACACAATCCATCAGGCGCTGGGCAGTCTGAGAAAACGAACAGTGCCGGATATGCCGGAGGGGACAGACAAGTCCCTGCTGTCTCCTATCGTGGAACGGGCGGCGGCCTACATACGCGAGCACTATTCAGAGCCGGAGCTGCGTATTGGCAGTGTCTCTGCCGCCTGCGGCATAAGCGCCAGCCGGCTGAGCGCCCGTTTCCGGGAGGAAATGAATACCTCAGTCAACGAATATGTGACCTATATCCGCATTGAGAATGCGAAGCGACTGCTGGCCAGCGGAAAATACAAAGTATACGAGGTGGCGAATCTGGTGGGCTATCGAAACCAAGCGTATTTCAGCACGCTTTTTCAGGCGCAGACGGGGGTGAAGCCGAATAAATATCATGAATAATTTGAAGACATGGTTCATGCCGACAAAGCTGGCAAAAAAGCTGATACGTCAAATTGTGCTGATTACCCTAATCAGTCTCCTGGTCTCCTTTGGCCTTGCCTATGGGCTTTTTTGGCCAAAGCTCCGGGATGAGGCCCACGACCGGGCTGTATCGGCAAGTCAGGTCATCATGCTGTCCATCAACGAGACGATGGAAAACCTGGACAGCTACGGAAAATATACAGCATCCTCAAGCCTTCTGGCGGATACGCTGGAGGCATTCAATCAAGCCGCGACAGAGGAAAACCGGCTTGCTGTCTGTGATGTGCTCCTGGAGCTGAAATCCATTTCCTCCAATATGCGAACCATGGTGCTGATAAGCGCGGACGGGACTTATTTTCAGGCGGGGCCTCTTGGAAAGCAGGATGAGGAGCTTCTGGAAAGCAGCTGGGTGGCCGATACGATGGACGCGCAGCTCACGCACAACTGGTCGAGCTTTTATCTCTCCGATGTGGAACAACACGAGCAGACAATCGTTCGTGTCAGCGCCTATACCATCGGCGGACGAGCGTATACACTGCTTATCTTTTATGATGCAAGCGCACTGATGGAGCGCATTGATACCCTGGCGCAGAGCACCTACACCGGCTATATCCTGACCGATTATCATGACGGTCGGCCGGGTATTCCTTTTTTTGAAAGCGGCAGCACCGGCAATGCGGAGGAGGTTGCTGCCTCGTATTTGGATACGGAGCCATATGCCGCCAGAGATTCGATGGGGTATTATTTCATCGTGACGATTCCCGCAAGCGGATGGCGGCTTGTGGGGTACATCGACCGGGCCAGCTTCAACGCTTCGCTGGTACCTTTTGTGTGGCTGCTGCTTCTTATCTGCGTGGTTTTAGGGCTTATGGTGGTGCTGCTGTTCGTCCCGGCTGTGCGCCGAATGCTTGCCCCGCTGGGGGAGCTGGGAACCGTTATGAAAAATGTTTCAAGCCAGGGCGGCGATTACTATTCGCCTGTTCAGACGGACGATGAAATCGGGGAGCTTTCCGATATATTTAACGATATGCTGGATGAGATGAGAATCAACGCCTCACAGGCGCTGGAGCAGCAGTCGAGGGAACAGCACCTGACCTATAATCTGATGGTGGCCCAAATCAATTCCCATTTCTTCTACAATACGTTGAGCGTAATAAGCTCTTTGGCGCGCCAGGGCAGAACGGACGATGTAATACGCGCCAACACTGCGCTGGCAACCATCTTTCAGGACTGCCTCCGTCCGCAGAGCACTCTTGTGGGGGATACCGTGGCGCAGGAAAAGCATATTGTTGAGTGTTACTGGGTGATAGAGAGCCTTGACGCAAACAACCAGGGGATTCTGCAATGGGACATTCCGGAAGAGCTGATGGAGGCGCGTATTCCTAAAAATATCATTCAGCCGCTGGTGGAAAATGCGCTGTTTCACGGACTGGACGACGCAGATACGGGGGTGAAATCCGGCTGGATAAAGGTTTCCGTCAGCCGACAGGAAGACCGTTTGCGAATTGAGGTTTCCAACACCGGCGCAGTCATACCGCCGGACGTTCTTGTGCGCATCAACGCGCCGGATGCTGCGACGGACAGCGATGCCCACATTGGGCTGGCCAATATCCGCCGCCGTCTGGATTTGATTTACGGCGACAGCGCGACGCTGACCATTACATCGGACGGAGTAACAAGGGTGGTCATTTGTATGCCGGACAGCCTGTAGGGGCTATACAAGATAAAAATAACGCCGTTCCGACAGTGGACGGCGTTATTGACGTTACTCTCTGATTTTTCTTCCATAGCTGTTCCTGTCCAGCACAGGGGAAAGCTCGGTCAGAATGTTGGTCATGCTTTTGCTGCCGTAGGGGGCGGTGGGGAATTTCAGGGTGTTGGAGACGCGGTGCGGCAGAGATATGCGCACGGAAGCGCCCTGGCCGGGGGTGGTATCCAGGATGAGAGCGCCGCCGTGGCGCTGGGCGATGCCCCTTGCAACGTATAGACCCAGGCCGCTGCCGGCGGCGGTGTCGGTCAGGTCTCTTGGGGCGATGCCGGACAGCTTGGCGGGGTCTATGCCGCTGCCGCTGTCCCGCACGGATATGATGAAGCGCTCCCCCTGACGGGTAAGCTCCATTTCTATTGTGCCGCCGGAGGGCATATGGGCGATGCTGTTGGACAGAAGGTTCAGCAGCATAATTTCGATTTGGTCGGCGTCCAGCATGGTGATAAAGCTGCCGGATCCCGCGCGGAAGACGATGGATATATTCTCGCCGGTGAGATGGCTTACCGAGTCACAGAGGTCATAGCACAGCTCTTCCAAATCCTCCGCCTGTGCGTTGCAGGGCAGAAGGCCCTGCTGGATATTCCTGGCGGCGGTCATATGGTCGTAGGCTCGCTTTATGCGGTAGTAGCTGTGGTAGAGAGCGTGGGTGTAGTCCTTGAGCTGGAGGCTTTTTTCCGCGCCGGTTCTCGCCACTATGGCGTCGATTGCGAGCTTTGCCGTCATCAGTGAGGCGCCCAGATCCTCCACAGGCAGGGGAAGCTGCGAGGCGGAGCTGTTTTCCTCCTGGAGCGTGATGCGTGCGAGGGTCAGCTCATCCTGCCGCGCAATGCTTGTCTCCGCCTGCTGCCCGTTTAGCTCAAAGGAGGCGATAAAGCGCTCCGAAGGGTCGGAGAGGATATAGTCCGGCAAGGCGCGGCTGGCCGGGTCTCCTGGGCGGAGGCCCAGAAGTGTCCCGGCGGCTGGATTGGCGAAGGAGATGAGACCGTCTTTTATACCCAGCACGGCGTCGCGGCTCATCTCAAACAGAGCGCCGAGGGTTTCAGGCTGTATATTCATAGTCATACTTTTCTTTTATGAAGGACGATGCGTTACTATTCTTGGATGCTATTATCATAGCAAATCCCAAAAGAAAGGGCAATCGTTTTTGACGAAATTTGAAGATTTTTGCGTACAGAGGCCGCGGGGGAAAATTTTTCTTCCAAACGGGTGTTTGACTAGTAGAAAAATTTGACAAAGATGATATAATACATTAAGATACAAGATATAGTCCTGCGCTTTATATGTT